>JABWCD010000035.1 GCA_013359265.1 Candidatus Hydrogenedentota bacterium | reverse complement strand
TTCCGGCGCCTTGTCGATCTCGCCGTAGGCCATCAGCTTGGCGCGCCCCTGCTCGGCCAACACCGTCGTGATCGCGCTCGTGAGCGTCGTCTTGCCGTGATCCACGTGACCAATCGTCCCGATGTTCACGTGCGGCTTCTTGCGCTCAAATTTTTCCTTCGCCATGTGTCCTCCCACACCAAAAAAGTGGAGCCCACGAGCAGAATCGAACTGCTGACCCCCTCCTTACCATGGAGGTGCTCTACCAACTGAGCTACGCGGGCGTTTCTTCAATTCCGCCCGGCACGGAGACCGGGCGCTACTACGTCTTGTATTTGAGATCTCAAATCTCAAATCTCAAGTTTGAAAATGGAGCGGGAGACGGGGCTCGAACCCGCGACCCTCAGCTTGGAAGGCTGACGCTCTAGCCAACTGAGCTACTCCCGCGCCGGAAAATCTCAAATCTCAAATTTGAAATCTCAAATTTCTAAAATGGTGGTGGGAGTAGGATTCGAACCTACGTAGGCGCTAGCCAACGGGTTTACAGCCCGTCCCCTTTAGCCACTCGGGCATCCCACCGTGAATCCCGATTAAACTTTCGTCGTTCGCCGCACGCCCGGCACCGATTTGGCGCTACTGCTTCTTGAAGGACAATCCGCTCCGTTGAAGCGCTTCTCGCAGCACCGGTATGGCCGAAGGGCCAATGCCATGAAACGCCGCAACTTCGTCGACCGTTCTTCGCGCGAGATCTCTTACCGTCAGGACGTCATTTTTGATCAACGCCCGTTTGGCCGGTTTCGCGAGCCGCGCAAAGTCGTCGCTGAGCGCGGAGTAGTCAAACGCAGCTACGGCGTGGGCGTCGCATCTCGACTTTATCCGCGACCCGGCGCGCATCGCTTTCAGTCTACCCTTGCGAGTTCAGTATGGAGCTGGCGAAGGGCTTCGAACCCCCGACCTGCTGATTACAAATCAGCTGCTCTACCAACTGAGCTACGCCAGCGGCCTAACAAAACAAACCCCGCCTTCCGGCGGGGCTAAGTCAACTATAGCAAAGGGGGAAGGGGGTGTCAAGACCGCAAACCAGCGTGGACAGTCCGGGTCCTATTCCCCCAGTTCGACTTCCCGCTCGCGATCATCCGACTAATCTGCGTCGTGGGCCTGTCTTAACGCGACTATGAATTTGTCGGCTTCGTCAGCGATGCAATGACCTTCGTTGCGCAGATGCTCTGCCTGCCGCTCCGGCCCGAACGGAGTTTTGGGACTCAGCGATCCGTCGTCGCGAATGATGCGCCAGTACGGCGCGAGTGGTTTCTTGCCTGCCGCGATGGACTCCTCCGCGGCGCCGGCGATGATGTTGTAGAAGATGCCGGTGACCAGCGGGCAGGTGAAATCCGCGCCGAACTGGCGCGCCAACCGGTCGCGCAATTCGGACACGGTTATCGTCCTGCCTTTGCGTACACGCTTCATTTCGTTCGCCACGAGCATGGGCGTAGGTATGAGCATCCTGCCGCGCCCTTTGGGGTCGTCACCCACAACTGGCTTCATATCCGGGCGCAGCTTGTTTGCCCACGGCACGCGGCTTTGTTTCATACCCATTGGACTGGCGCTCGACCGCCGTTACTTCGCCTGCACGGTGAACGGCGCGTTGCTCATGTCCCAATTGTCCGAATCGGATCGGCAGACAATGCGGACGGTGTAATTCGGTCCCGGCGTTGCGGCCGCCGGTAGTTCGCATTTCTGCTTTCCGTCGTTATCGGTCTTGGTCTTGATCAGCGCGAAGAATGCCCCGTCGCGCCATAGTTCGATTTGTACTTTGGCGCACCCGGCTTCACCGGTCTTCCATTTCACTCTTTTCTTGGTCCCCATCGGCCACGATTCGCCGCCGTTCGGCCAGACAACACGTAACGACCCGGATTGCACGCTGATCTCCTTCGGCGGGGACGTCGATGTAATCTCAGGGTGTTGTTGGCAGCGCGCATCGACGGTCACGAGCTTTTCCCCGACGGACGACCACGCGTGAGACGCGGAAAGCGAAGTCGACCATTCAGACGAAGACCCGTCGCCCCAATTGAACCGGTACTCGACCGCGTGCCCAAGGCTCGACGTCGATGCCGTGGTCGTGTACGTGTAGAGCTGGTTTCGCAATGGCGAACTTTGGCCCGATGGCGTACCGGGCTGCGATACGCTTTCGCCCTGCACGACCGATACCTGCAGAAGGTCGGAACTCTCGGTCTTGTCCGTGTGCAGCATGCAGCGCGCCGTCACAGCGACGTTCTTCGTGCCGGGTGTGTTCCACGCGTGAGACGCGTTGGTGGCCGGCGACCACGGCGACACCGATCCGTCGCTCCAGTAGAATTGGTATTCAAGTTCGTGCCCGAGGTTCGACACCGCACCCGTCGTTGAATAGGCTTGGGAAACGCCCGTGGGCGTTTCCGTCATTCCCTGAGGCGGTCCCGGTTGCGTGACCCGCTCATTCGCGTTTACTTGCACAACGGTCATATCCGATGTATTCGAACGTTCGGTGTGCTGCTTGCAACGCGCGGTCACGGAGACGGATTTCGAACCGATCGATGCCCACGCATGTGACGCGCTTTTGCTCGTGGACCACGCGGACGTTGTGCCGTCTCCCCATGCGAACTGGTATTCGAGCTCGTGCCCGAAACCGGACGTCGCGCCCGTCGTCGTGTACGTGTAGTTCCAATTGATGGACGGCGCAAGTTCTCCCGCCGGGGCGCCCGGCACCGAGATAGTCTCCGGCGGCGTCACTTCGACGATGGTCGCCGCAGACGTGTTCGATTTGTCCGGGTGCGGTTTGCAGCGTGCGGTCACGGTAATTGACTTCTGGCCGAGCGTGGTCCACGCGTGAGAAGCGCTCTTCGACGCGCTCCAATCGGATGTGCTGCCGTCGCCCCAACTGAATTGATACTCGATCTCGTGCCCAAGATTGGATGTCGAGCCCGTCGTTGTATAGGCGTAGTTCACGTTCGGCGCGGGAACCAGCGTACCGGTCGGCGCGCCGGGCTGCGAGATTGTCTCGACCGGTTCAACGGTGACGGTCTTGATATCGGATTCGTTCGAGATGTTTGTGTGTTGTTGGCACCGCGCCGTCACCGTTACGGACTTCTGGCCCAACGTGGACCATGCATGCGACGCCGACGTTTGCGTTGACCAACCAGATGTGGTGCCATCGCCCCAATCAAACTCGTATTCGACGGTATGCCCGTGGCTCGAGACCGCGCCGGTCGTCGTGTACATGTAGTTCGTATTCACTGTTGGCGCGGATTCACCCGCGGGCGTTCCCGGTTTCGAAACGCTCTCACCAGTGTTGGTGGCGGTCACGAAGACCGCTCCGGGATACGGGCTCGCGCCGGTGTCGTTACTCGATACCAGCAAGCGCCTCGTAGTTTCACCCGACGGTGCGAGGCCCCAGTCAATCGTGACGGTGACCATGACGTTGTCCGTTGGTGGCACATCGAACGGCGCCTGTGGCGACCATTGAATCCAGGGCGCCGCAGAATCGGGAGCAATTCCAGTAATGGACAGCGGAACGCTGCCGTCGTTGTAGATCACAAACTCATCCCGCTCGGGCTCGGCCAGTGCGGCCTCGATCGCCGCAAGCGCATTGGGAAGGGGACCGATGTGTTGGGTGAAGGGGAACTCGCCGCTTTGTTGCGGCGTGCCCGTGTCCTTCAACAACTGCCGCATCTGCCCCGGCGACAGGACGGTCCCCATGTCCGCCTTATATGCGGACTGGACCAAAGCGACCGCGCCAGTGACAATCGGCGACGCGCTCGAGGTGCCGCTGAACCCGGCCGTGTAATACAGGTTCACGCCTTCCGCGCTGTAGTAGCCGCCGTAGCCGGTTGTCATCACGTTATAGCCCCAGCCCTGCACATCCACACGCGAGCCGTAGCTCGAATAGTCGAGACGTGAGCGCGGACTCGTATCGCCCCCAAACGCCGGCGGCGCGGCGCCCGCTCCCACCAGGATGGCGCCCGAATTGTTCTGCGGCAGGAACGGCCAGTGCCCGTTGTTCCCGGTGCTGAAGATGGGATCGTCCAAATTGTGGTAACCATTCGCGCCTGCTTCGACGACAATGATGCCCAATCCCACCGCCGTGACGATGCGATCATAATACGGCTTATACCATTCCACCGGAACATAGTCGCTGCCACTCGATCCCGGGCCGTCGATCTGCTGCTCGATGAGAATGATGTCGCCGGGACTTAATGCGTTGGTCGCGTCGGTCAGCGCGCGGCTCAACGTGTACGATCCGTCGAACGCGCCGCAGAACATCACCTGGGCTTCGGGCGCGATGCCGGTTGTGCCGAAGCCGTTGTCTTCCGAGCAGATTTCGCCCAACACTGCGGTGGCATGGTCCGTGCCATATCCCGGATCGACTGGCGTGACGCCGACGATTTGAATTACTGGCAGGTCCTGATGGTTTTCGTTGAACACGTACTCGATATCGACGACCTTTACGCCGGCGCCGCGGGTACCCACCTGTTGCCAAACGTCTTTTGCGGAAACGCCGTCCGGCGCGGAATTGAGATAGCCCTGGTTGGCCGTGAAGTCGCCGGGCACCGGCGGCGGCTCGGGCGCTATCCCTTTGCGGGACGTGGTCGAGGGCAGTTCTTGCGGCAAGGGCACCGGCTGCGCCAGCTCGACGATATCGAGTGCGTTAAGCGCATCGATTGCGGCCGCGGCGTCGACGCCCGGCGGCAGGTGAAGGTCGAACTGCAGATTCAGGTCGGGCAGCCTTTTGCCCAACCGGCGTTCGGCAGCCGCCCGCATGTCGTCGATCGTTTCCTCCGGCAATGCATCTACGCGCGACCACGTGCCCGAGCCGAACTTCGCGAGCGTTTGCGTCGCGGAAGCCAACGAATTGGTCCCCAAATCGGTGAGGCGGCCGTTCCGCGCACGGATCGTTTGACCGTCACGGAATTTGACCGCGATTGTGTTCGGGTCGGAACTCGGACCCAGGACCGTACGCGTTGGTTTGATGACGTTGCTTGCCGTGGGCGCGGGTGCGGCCTTCTGCGATGCGCTGATCGGATAAATCGTGCCGGGCGCGATGCGAATGTCCGGCGCCGGACTCGGGATCGTGACCTGCAAGCTAATGTCATCGAGACGAAACGTGGTCGGCAATGTGAAGTCTGTTTCCGATCGAAACGTGACGCGGACCGTCTGCCCCTTGTATGCGATCAGACTGAACGCAGCGCTTTGTTGAAAAACCGCGCCCGCATTGACGTTCGTCAATAGCCCGACCGTCAGCAGTTCCTCGTTCTTGATGGTCCGCACAGACGCGTGCAGCCGGTCGTATACGGTCGCCCCTGATTCGTTCGTGGTGACGTTCCACCAATATGTGAGGGTGGCGGCGCTCGCATCGCTGGGGATCGTAATGTCCTGATAGAAGTAGTCGAAGTTATTGTTGGCGCCGCCGAGGACGGCGCACTTAGCGCCCGAGTGAACGGAGCCGGTCTGAATCGATCCGCCGGAGAAAAACCAGCCCGCGCTGTCTTGTTCGAACCCGCCGTTGACGACGCGCTCCGGCTGCGCGAACGAGGGTATTGCCGACGCAATTAGGAGTACGTGGAACAGGAGAGAACGGCTTGCTTGACGGGCGAGATGAGTCATGAGGGCGCTCCCCAACGCAGATTCCCGGGCGCGCAACACTGCGTACTGCAATTTGCGGCGGACCACTATACTGGCACGGCGCGACCGGCGAGTCAAACGGGTAATGCATGTGGGCGTGTGTAGGACAGGACGAGAATCGTGCCAACGCAGCATGGTTTACGCCGCGCCGCAGCACCTCTTGTATTTCTTCCCGCTCCCGCAGGGACACGCCGCGTTGGGCGAGACGGTTTGCGCGGTGGCGGTCAATCCGGAATCGACCGCGACATACCGCATTACGTTAGCCGCGGGGCGTTGCGCCCGCAGTTCACCCGCCATGAATTTCATGTACGGGTCGATGTGGTTGAAGAAGTGCTTGTATCCCGCGCAGAGGTAGTTCAATCCCGGTTCGCCGTCGGGTGTCTCGATGAAACGGTGCTTCGGGCATTCGCCGTTGCACGCAAACCGCACCTCGCACTCGATGCAATATTTCGGCAACGTCGATTTCTTCGCCTCGCCGAACGCCGCCTGCGGAGCTGAATGGACCAATTCGCCAAGGGGCGCGTCATTGATGTTGCCGACTTTGAAGTCGGGGTACACGTAGTGGTCGCATGAATACAGATCGCCGTTGTGTTCCATGACGAGCGCGTTGCCGCAAGTCTCCGCGAACACGCATAGGCCGGGCTCCATGCCGACCCAGGCTTGCAGTGCCACGTCGAATATCTGCACAAAGTAACGGCCAACGTCTTTTCGGACCCATTCGTCAAAGATCGCGGACAGAAACTTTCCATAGGCAAGCGGGCGCACCGACCAATACGATAGGCGTGCATCCCCCTCGTAATCGGGCTGAACAAGTTTCAGCGTTTCCGGCGCGTCGGCGGTGCGCTCGACAATCGGGATGAACTGCATGTACCGGCTGCCGATGTCCTTCAGAAAGCGATAGACTTCGATTGGCTTGTTCTGGTTCGCGCGGTGCACGCAAGTCAGTGTATTGAACTCGACCTTATGCTTCTTCAAGAACTCGAGTCCGCGCATCACCCGATCGAACGACGAGCGGCCGCCCTTGTCCACGCGGTACTCGTCGTGAATGGCGCGTGGACCATCGATCGACAGCCCGATCAAAAACTGGTTCTCCGCGAGAAACGCGCACCATTCGTCATCCAACAATGTGCCGTTCGTCTGCAAAGCGTTTGTAATCGTTTTTCCGTTCGCGTACTTCTTTTGAAGTTCGACGGCCTTGCGGAAAAAATCGACGCCCAAGATCGTTGGCTCGCCGCCCTGCCACGCAAAATTAATGTCCGGCACGTCCTGCGATTCGATGTACTGCCGCACGTACGACTCGAGCGTCTCGTTAGTCATGCCCCAGACTTTCGTGTCGGGGTAGAGCTTTTCCTTTTCAAGGTAGTAGCAGTACTTGCACTCGAGGTTGCAGATCGGCCCCGTGGCCTTGGTCATGACGTGAAAGCCGCGCCGCACCGCGGTGCTGTTTCGTGTAAGACTGATCGTGCTCATTGTGTATGCGCCGTGTCCGAATCGCGGACAACCTTTGCCAACTCGCGGCCCAGTGTAGCATGCGCGGCGGCGCCCCAGCGATGGCCCTCGGGCGATTCGCGATCGGCGGCGCCTTTCAACCAATCGGCGGCCTCGACGTACTGCAACGCGCCGCCGCCGTGCAAGTCATGCACCGCCGCACGAATCGCCTGAAATTCGTCGAGTTGGCCATTCACGCTGATCAGGAACAGGCGTATCCCACGCGAATTCAGGTTTCGCGCGAAGGCCTCGAGTAGTGTTGTGTAGTCCGCTTCGGCCCTCGATACCAATTCTGCGCGCACACGCCCGCTTTCGCGCCGCGACTCGTACCAGCCCCGCACCAGCGCGTACAATTGACTCGACTGCACCACCCGGCAGCTTGACAACGCATTAAACACGGTGTTTGGCCTGTGCCGCGTCGGTTCGAATACGAAACTGCCTTGCGTGAAACGCGTCACTTTGTCGCGCTGGCCGTCGTCCGGGTCGTTGGCGCAAAATTGGAGAATGACGACGTTAGGCGAATAATCGAGCGCGAATTCATAGAATCGGCGAATCTCCTGCGTCAGCCCCCATCCGGGTGAACCACAATTGAGGACGCGATAGGTTTCGCCCAATTCCCGGGCCAACACGGCCGGGTACTCCTCGCCATCGTTCACACCCATGCCCATCGTGTACGAGTCGCCGAGTGTGACAACCGTTTGCACGGCGGCATTTACCTTTCGGGGAACGCGCGGTCCACGGCACCGGTCCTCGTTGATGGTGTATCGAAACTCCCAGCGTCCCGGCCGCTTGTGCACCATCGTTGCGCTTCTTGGAAGGACGACCCCGTATTCGCGCGACGATTCCCACCGAGGAAACATGACAACTTGTGGAAATGCGAGGCGCAGCAGAATCTCCGCGCCGAGTACGAAAAGCGCGGCCGTTATTGCGCACACGGCCGCACCTTGAAGTAGCGGTCGCCGACGTCTCACCAGGTTCGATGGCGTGTGACGACGTATCGTCACTGCACTTCGATTAGCCGCAGCGAAACGTCTTCGCCATCGTCTTCGACCAGAATCGCTACCGCTTCCGGGCCGAGAGGGACATCGCCGATGCTCTCGAACCCGACGTTCACGATGCCAATTTGAACGGAACCGCTCTCGTCACCGTAAACAAGCACCGACGGCGTCAACTTTCGCATGGTGTCCGGTGGGATGTTTTCGTCCAACACGTCCACCAGTTCCTTTGCTGGGTCCTCATGATTGTCTAGACCTACCAGCCCAATAGTTCGATTGTTCGTTGCGTTGATGATGTACAGATCGAAGGTACCGAGTGCGCCGTCGGGACATCCCGAAGCCAGCAAACAGACGGCCACGGCTGCAATGACGGTGCGGAACAGATGCATGCGTTTCATGGTGCTACTCCCGATTGGTTGAGACTCGTCCCTTGCACGTCTTCACAGGCCCACAACAACGCTAGCAAATGCGTTCGAATTGCACAACCGTTCTTTGCAACAAAGCCAACGCGGTGCTACCATTTTTACAGTTTCCATGGTATTGCGTCCGTGTACGTCCGTGCCTGTTCCCGCGGCAACACTGGCCGCCGTTTCCACGTAGAAAGTAGGTACCGATTTGTCCCTGTACGAAGAACTGACCTGGCGCAATCTCATCCATCAGATGACGCATCCCGAGTTGGCGGAGAAGATCGATCGGGATCGCTTTACCGTGTATTGCGGGTTCGATCCCACTGCGGACAGTCTCCATATCGGAAGCCTGCTGCCGATACTCGGCCTAATGCGATTCCAGCGCGCCGGCCACAAACCCATTGCCGTAGTCGGCGGGGCAACCGGCATGATTGGCGATCCGAAAAAGACCGAAGAGCGCGCGCTGCTAAGTGACGACGATATCGAACGGAACCTTGCCGGAATCCGCGCGCAACTTGAGCGCTTCCTCGACTTTTCCGGAAGCAACGCCGCGGCCGTGCTCAACAACGCCGACTGGTTCCGCGCCATTGGCTACATTCCGTTTCTCCGCGACATCGGCAAGCATTTCTCCGTGAATCAAATGCTCATGCGCGACGCCGTGAAGCAACGCCTCGAAGGCCGCGACCACGGCATTTCGTACACCGAGTTTTCGTACGTGTTGTTGCAGGCCTACGACTTCCTTCATCTCTACCGCACACACGGCTGTCGCCTCCAGATCGGCGGCAGCGATCAATGGGGGAATATTGTCGCCGGTATGGACCTGACGCGACGGCTCGAACAGGCCGAGACGTTTGGCCTGACGTTCCCACTTGTCGAGAAAGCCGACGGAGAAAAATTCGGAAAGACCGAGTCGGGCACGGTGTGGCTGGACGCGCGCCGCACGTCGCCCTACAAGTTCTATCAGTTCTGGATCAATCAGGCCGACGCGGACATGCCCCGCTGGCTGCGCTCATTCACGTTCCTTACGCAAGAGGAAGTCGTTGCGCTGGAAACGGAATTGCGCGATCGGCCCGATCAACGCGCGGCCCAAAAACGGCTCGCCGAAGAGGTGACGCACATGGTCCACGGCCGGCAAGCACTGGAGAACGCGATTCATGCGTCGCAGGCCATGTTCGGCGGATCGCTTGCGGGACTCGACGACGCGACGCTCGAAGACGTTTTCAGCGAAGTGCCCTCGACGGAACTTCCCCGCGCGTCGCTGGCCGGCGATCGCCTTCTTGTCGAGGTGCTCGTGGAATGTGGCGTCTTCAAGAGTAAGGGCGAAGCTCGGCGGCTGGTGCAGAGTGGGGGGGTGTATCTCAACAACGAACGGGTCGCCGCGGACGACGCGAAGCTGACGGATGCGGCGCTCGTTGGAACGCGCATCGCCGTCGTCCGAACGGGAAAGAAGAACTACCATCTCCTGAAATTCACATTGGCCTAACAGTCCAATGCCAGGTTGGTCAACCGAATGGAGCGGTCCCTGATGAAGTTCATGTCACGCGCGTACCTAATCCTCCTGCTCGCGGCGTGCAGTGCTCGCGCTCAGGTTGCCTGTGTCGAACACGTAGTTGTCGTTGGCGTCGATGGGTTGGCGCCGTTCGGTATCGAGGCGGCGGAAACCCCTGTCCTGGACTCACTGATGCGGCGCGGCGCCTATACGATGCATGCGCGCGCGGTGATGCCAACGAGCAGCAGCTCGAATTGGGCGTCCATGATCATGGGCGCGGGCCCGGAGCAGCATGGGGTCACATCGAACGACTGGCAGCCGGACAAGCACGAGATCGAGCCGGTTGCCAAAGGCCCGGGCGGTATTTTCCCCACGATTTTTTCCGCTATGCGCGAGCAGAGGCCCGACGCGCACATCGCGGTATTGCACCATTGGGATGGTTTTGGCCGTTTATTGGAAAGAGACCTGGTCGATTTCATTGCGAACCCGAAAACTGAAGACCTGACCGCGCAGCGCGCGTCCGAATACATTCTCGAACACAAACCGGCGTTCCTGTTCGTTCACCTCGATCACGTCGATCACGCCGGCCACGAAACGGGTTGGCGTTCGACGGAGTACAACGTCGCCGTAGAGAAGGCAGACCGCCTCATCGGCCAAATCCTCAAAGCTGTGGACAACTCAAGCATTGCGGATCGGACCATTGTGCTTGTCGTTTCCGACCACGGCGGAAAAAACAAGAGTCACGGCGGCAGCACGATGGACGAAATTGAGATTCCGTGGATTATTGCCGGGCCAGGAATCGCGGCAGGCAAAGAGATTTCCGCGCCCGTCGACACGTATCAAACGGCGGCCACCATTGCGTACATCTTCGGAATTAAACAGCCCGACGCATGGATTGCCCGGCCGGTGCTGGAGGCATTCGCCTCAAAGTAGTCCTCGCCGTCGGCGGGCCTCGACCAGTTCGAGCACGCGTTGCGCCAAGCCGTCGATTGGTTGCGTCCCATCCAAAATCAAGCCGGCGCGGTCCCTTGTGCACTTGACGAATTGCTCCGCCATCGGCAGAACAGTCGCCTCAAATTGAGCGCGAACGGACTCCGCCGTGCGGCCCCGTTCCGTCGTGTCCCGTCCAATGCGCCGATCGAGGCACGATTGGTCCGGCGCATCCACGTACGCGCGGACGGACGCCAGCGCGTTCAATTCCTCGTCGTACAGCGCCAGTATTCCCTCAACGACGATCACCGGCGCGCTCGGTATGTCAAGCACTTCGCGGCGGCGCGTATGGTTGGCAAAGTCGTACGTCGGCGCGAGAATCGATTCGCCATCGAGCAGACGCGCGACGTGTTCCTTCAACAGTGGCCAGTCGAGCGAGTCGGGATGATCGAAGTTTGACGTGGCGCGTTCGGCCGGTTGCAGATGCGCGAGATCGCGGTAGTACGCGTCGACGGCAACAACGCTGCACGCACCCTCAGGCAAGCGGCGCCGGACTTCGCGCACGATCGAGGTCTTTCCTCCGCAGCTAGGTCCCGCGAGCAGGACAAGTATTGGCTTCATTTCGCGTTCGCTTCGGACAGATGAACTGTAGTGTGGCAGCGATAAGTCTTTCTGGTATAATCTTACACGGTTGCTTCAAGGTACGGTCCGGGGTTAAGTATGCCATCCCGTTTGTACGCTATTGCCTGCACATGTGGCAAACGATTGGTTGTCGATCAGTCCATGCTCGGCAAGGCCGGCAAATGCGCCCACTGCGGTTCGCCGATCAATGTCGATCCGAAGCTCGCCGTACCGTATTCCGAAGAGGGCCCCACCGAAGAAGAAAAACGCATTCTCGCCGGCATGTCCAACGACGGTGTTCCCGTCGAGTGGAAGCAGGGCGATGTCATCCTCGAACTCTATGAGGTGGCCGGGCTCCTTGGCGAAGGCGGCATGGGTAAGGTGTATAAGGTGATCCACCGCGGGTGGAACATGCCGCTCGCCGTGAAGAGTCCCAAAGCGCGCATCGTGCTCCGGGGCGACGGCGCCGCTAACTTCGAGCAGGAATGCGAAACCTGGGTGAACCTCGGGCTCCACCTCGGGCTCCATCCGCACATCGTGAGCTGCCACTACGTGCGCCGGCTCGGCGGGATTCCGCGCGTCTTCGCGGAATACGTTGACGACGGAACGCTCTGGGAATGGATTCAAAGCGGGCGATTGTATAAAGGCGGCCCGGCGAAAGCGCTCGCGCGCATCTGCGACTTCGGCGTTCAAACGTGCTGGGGCCTGCAACACGCGCACGATCGCGGCCTCGTCCACCAGGATGTCAAAAACGCAAACGTGCTCATCGCGGGCGGCGAACTCGCCAAGGTCACGGACTTCGGCCTTGCCCGCGCGCGCGCCCTCGTCGATCCCGAGGCCGACGTCGCGAACGTGTCCGGCGATGTGACGAACGTCGGCATGACGCGCTTTTACTGCTCCCCCGAACAGGCCAACCGGGAAAAGCTCTCGAAGAAGACGGACATGTGGAGCTGGGCGATGTCCATGCTCGAGGCCTTCACCGTCAAGGTCGTCTGGTATCGCGGCACCGAAGGCCCGGCCATCCTCGCCAAGTTTCTCGAACAGTCCGTGAACAATCCACGCATGCTGCCGATTCCCGCCCCGCTCGCGGAAGTAATGAAACGCTGCCTCGACGTCGATCAGGACAAGCGCCCCGAATCGATGAACGAAATCGCGGGCTACACCGCCGAAGCGTATAAAGTGGTGACGGGCCAGCCGTATCAGCGCACGCAGCCGCGCGCCACCGAAGCGCTCGCGAACAGTCTGAACAACCGCGCGCTGTCTTTGCTCGACCTTGGCCGCGGTCAACACGCCGAACAAACCTGGGCGACCGCGCTCAAGACCGACCCGCAACACCCGGAGACGACGTATAATTGGGGACTCCACCGCTGGCGCACCGGACGCCTCTCGGACGACGTGCTGCTCGCGCGGTTGAACGACATTGCGAAATTTCACCCGAAGGAACGCATGCCCATGTGGCTGCTCGCGCAGGTATACATGGAGCAGAGCGAATTTCGCCAGGCCGCGCGCCTGCTTCGCGAACTCGCACAGGCCATGCCCGAACGCCGCGATATTCAGGACGCACTGCGCACTTCCGAGCTGAACATGCAGGCCACGCGCCGCATGGAACTGAACTACGAAGCGCATCAGGACGCGCTCACGGCGATCGCGTGCAGCCGCGATGGAAAATTCATACTTACCGGAAGCGAAGACAATACGATTCGTATGTGGGACCGCGCCACAGGCGTCTGCGTACGCGCGTTCGAAGGACATACCAATTCGATTACGTCCGTCCATTTTACGTTCGACGCGCAGATCGTCATGTCGAGTTCGGAAGACCGCACCATCAAACTGTGGAACGCAAGCAACGGGTCGTGTCTGCGCACGCTCGAAGGCCATACCGCCGCCGTGCAGGACGTCGCCTTCAGCGAGGACGGGCACCTCGCCCTTTCCGCGAGTCTCGACGGCACCCTGCGCGTATGGGACGTGCGCGAGCGCCGCTGCGATCAGGTGATCGAAGGCCACCACGGCGGCGTGCTCTCCGTTGCCATGGACCCGCCCGCGCTCGCCGCGGTGTCGGCCGGGCAGGACGGGACCGTGAAGGTGTGGGACGTGCGCGCCCGCCGCTGCACCCACGCCATCCAAGGGCACGAAGGCCCCGTGCATTCGATTCAAATGACCGACGATACGCGCCTCGCAATTTCCGCCGGCGAGGACCGGGCGCTGCGCGTTTGGCACCCGGGATCCGGAAAGCTCATCGCCGTGTTCCAAGGCCACCAGGCCCCCGTTCGCGATGTTGCCATTAGTCACGACGGTCACTTTGCCGCATCGTGCGGACTCGACAAGACCGTCCGCCTTTGGGAAGTAGCCACCGGCCGCTGCCTCAATACGCTCACCGGCCATGCGCTTGAAACCACCGGCGTGTGCTTCCCGCGCGATCTCAAACAACTCTTCTCGGCCAGCCGCGACAAGAAGGCCGCCGCGTGGTGCCTTGGAATCACCAAGGACGGACACGTCGCCCCGACGATGATTTGCCAGGCCGTATCTTCCGAAGCCGCGCAGTCAATGGACAAGGCGTTCGAACAAGCGCTCGCATCCGCGCGAAAAGCGCTGGAATCCGGCGACGCGCTCGCCGCCGCGAACTATGTGCGCCACGCCCGCTCGCAGCCTGGGCGCCGCCGCGCGCCCGAGGCCATGTCGCTCTGGCGCGAATTGTACACGCGCCTACCGCGCACCTCGTTCAATGGCGCGTGGGAACACGCGGCGATCAGCGAGATTCAGGAGCCGATCTCAGAAATCTGCCTGACAACCGGCGGGCGCATCGGTCTTGTCGTTTCCGGCAAGAACACCATGGCGACGTGGGACCTCATCCGCGTCAACCAGATTCAGGCGTTCGAAAAGGACACCGGCTCGATCGAATCCGCGAGTATGAGCTTCGACGGCAAGTGGATACTCACCGGCGCGTGGGAAATCAAGTTGTGGGATGCGCTGACCGGCGCGCACGTCCGCACCTTCGATCGACAGTCCGACATTGTCAACGCGCTCGCGATCGGGCCGGACGGAAAGTTCGCGATCTCCGCGCAAGCGCGATCCGTGCGCCTGTGGGAAACCGCGACGGGCCGCGCCATGGGCGAGTTGCAGGGTCACATGGCCGACGTGAACGCCGTCGCATGGAGCAGCGACGGACGCCTTGCGCTCACGGGCGGCGAAGACAAGCGCATCCTCGTGTGGGAAATCGCCACCGGCAAATGCCTGCTCGCATTGGACGGCCACCAGCAACCCGTGCTGTCATGCTGCTTTAGTTTCGATGGCCTCTTCGCCGTCACCGGCGGCGGCTCCATCTGGCAACGTCCCGGCGAAGTGAAGGTCTGGGACCTGACAACCGGCCAATGCGTGCACACCTTCGAGGGGCATTCCGATTCCGTCACCTCCGTCGACATTACCGCGGACAGCCGCTACGTGCTCTCAGGCAGCCGTGACAAAACGGTCAAAATGTGGGACATGATCACCGGCAGGCACGTGTATACCTTCGAGGGCCACGGCGACGGCGTCGAGACTTGTTCGTTCACCATGGACGGCCGCTATATGGTCTCGGGCGGAAAGGACCAGACCATTCGCGTGTGGGCGCTGGACTGGGCAGTCGAGGACCATCCGCCCGCGCCATGGGACGCGGGCGCCGAACCCATCGTACGGAACTTCCTCGTGAGTTGCACGCCCTACGCTGCCGAACTCGATCCAAACAAGGAAGCCAGCGAGAAGAAGATCATGCAGGCGCTCACGCGCAGGGGTTATCCGAAGTACGGTGAAGCGGACTTGAACCGCTTGGCATTTGCGCTCGGTTGTGGCGGCTACGGCTGGCTCCACCCGAAAGGCGTCATGAAAGTTGTCGAACAAATGGCCTCGAGTTGGCACCTGCCCAAAGGCCTTCCCGAGCGCCCCGGCGTGGAAGGCGGCATGGCCCAAACCATCATGAAACGCTTCTTCAGCCGATGAAGCATCACATATGCGAAGCCGATCGCATGATCGCGCCGGTGCCACGAAAAATTGTATCAACCCGTCTCGCGAGTCTCATTACCCGCGTGACGCCCATTGCTCTTATCGTCGCGCTCGCCGCATGCGCTCGTGCCGACCTGAACATTGCCGCACACCAGGGCGCTATTACCGTAAACGACAACGACACCCCCGTCTTCGCATCGGTCACGGACACTCCACTCCATGTACTGACCCCTTCGGGCGCAGCGCCGGTCGCGATGTCGGTCGATAGCGGTACCGCCAGCATGCAACTCTCGGGGATCGCCGCGGACACGTTGAAATTGGAGCAAACCTTTCGAAGAATCAGTTCAGATTTGATTGCGCGCGAAGTCTCCGCCTCCGCAACCGTCGACATGCGTTACTACATTGACTTCGGATGGAAGGTTGTTCAGGCCGGTCCCCTCTATTCCTTCACCGGCGAAGAGGCGAAATCCGCGAGTTACACGCCGAGTTGCAGCGGCCCCGAATTCGGCGGCGGCTCGTATCAAACCTTTCCGTTCATGGGCTACGTCCACGACGGTGCGCTGTACGGTGTCGTTGCGGACACGCCCGGTCTTTGGGAAAACCGCTGTTTCATGCGGTTCGATCTCGAGAACCGCGCACTGCATCTCGCCAATGGCGACGGGTCCGCCAAGCGTGTTATCGCAATTCCGCGCGAGGTGGATGCCACGACCGTCTATCGCGCAACGTTCGACGGATGGCAACACATCGAAGCGGGGGAAACCCAATCGTTCACAACGTGGATTTTCAAGTCGCCCGCAAAAACGCTCTACGACGTGCAACTCGGCGCGCATCTCGCGCTCGCCAACGCGAAAGGTTGGAACAGTTCCGCGCTCGAAGCGATACTGCGCAACACCTCCTATGTGCTCCTGCGTCGAAATCTGCTCCGCCCCGAGAGCGACCACATTTTCATCTCCGGCGTTGGTTACGGATGGAAACAGTGGGTGACCGACGGCTTCTATATGTCGCGCGGACTGGACGACCCCGTGTACGATGCTGCCGCGTTTAATGCCGTTTTCTACGACCGCATCGCGTACGAGGATAACGCGCAGTATTATCTCATCTGGGCCGCGCTGGTAAAGCGCGCGGGAGGCGACATCGACATGCGCACCGTCGATCGCGCCTACCGCTTCATGCGCGCGAATGAGCGCGACGGCCTTTTTCAACCGCCGCGCCTGAAGCCGGACCACAAAGGCTTCCGCACCTACCACGACCTTCTCGAATACGACGACGGCGACACGCCTTCCGCGAACCAGGGCTTCCATTGCGGCGCGCTCCTCGCCGCACGTGAGCTGGGATATGCGATCACCGGCGAAGAAGTCGAAAAGGCGAAAGCCGGATACGCCAGTATGTTCAACGCTGACGGCGGCTACATGCAGACGAGTCTCATGAAACCCGAATTGATCGGGCAGGACTCGCTCTACGGCGAAGTGCTCACTTTTGCGGTGTTCGGGGAAAAACTGCTACCGGACGACATTGTGAGGAAACATCTCGAAACGACCATGCGCATTCAGTCGCCATATGGCATGCGCGTGATCTCGAAAGCGAACGGAGACCTCGTCGACGGCCATTCCGGAGTTTACGTGTTCGGCGGTTCGTGGTTCCTCAACGATTCGGCAAACTACCTCTGCGGTCTCATCCACGGCATGGACCCCAAATGGGTCGATGACCGCCTCGTGTGGCGCGTCGAGAAAGAACTGGCCGCCATGCCCGCGTTCCATGAATCGATCAGCACGG
Source organism: Candidatus Hydrogenedentota bacterium (assembly GCA_013359265.1). NCBI lineage: Bacteria > Pseudomonadati > Candidatus Hydrogenedentota > Candidatus Hydrogenedentota bacterium. The sequence goes on along the minus strand of JABWCD010000035.1, from coordinate 96,383 downwards.
TCGACGGCCATCCCCACGGCCATCACCTCTATTCATGGAACTCGGGCTATCACTGGCTTCGCAAGAATGTCCGCGCCCGGCTAAACATGCCGGGGCCCGATCCGGTTGAAACGCGGCTTGATGAGGTATTGGGCATCTCAAAGAATGACGCGAATCTTACCCTGAATCCCCGGGCGGCAACGCTGCGCCCCGCCAACCACTGATGGATACTCGCGCAAATCGGCCTTGCCCACCCAGGAAAAAGGGCTTGCCTGTTCGATAGCAGGCCTGCTATCCTACTCTCTGGATGAGGCGTCGTGTTGACGCCTGTGTTCGCGGCTCTTAGGCTACCTGTACCAAAGTCCTGCGTGGCGTTCCTTCCAGACGCTTGCGTTTCCTTGGTCCCTGCTACCCGAGACGTCCTGGACCATCGCACCACAATCAGGAACTGCAAGAAAGAAGGAACCGAAACAATGAACATCTACGTGGGCAACCTGTCCTACACCACCACCGACGACGATTTGCGCGACGCGTTCGGCGCGTACGGCAAGGTCGATTCGGCCCGTGTCATCATGGACAAGATGACCTCGCGCTCGAAGGGCTTCGGCTTTGTCGAGATGGGCAACCAGTCCGAAGCGCAGGCCGCGATCGGCGGTCTCAACGGCAAGGAACTCGACGGCCGCACGCTCAACGTGAACGAAGCGCGCCCGAAGACCGAAGGCGGCGGCGGACGTGGCGGCGACCGCGGCGGGTACCGTGGCGGCGGCAGCCGCTGGTAATCCGGTCCGGTTCATCGCGAGACGTTTCAGGGCCGCGCGGGAAACTGCGCGGCCCTTTTTCTGTCACTGTGAATTCGGGCGAGGTCCTTCGCCGCGTGGTACACTGCTGATCCCGGCATAGAATTGATCGTACCGTCGACCCGGAGGCCGCCCATGCCAATGCGCATCCTGGCCATGCCTGCGCTTATCTGCCTAAGCGCCATTCCTGCGGGCGGCGCAGACATCGAGTACACGCTCATCTCGCGTTCGGCCGGGCCGCCTCGCTCCGTCGTCGCGCGGGACGGCTACGCATACGCCGGCGTAGGGCACCAACTTTGGGTGTTTGATATTGCGGCGTCGAAACCGGTACTCGTCTTCGAGTGTGACGCACTGCCGCGGCCCGTTGAAGGTATTGCACTAAAAGATGACCATGCCTTCGTAATTGCAGGCACGGCGGGCCTCTTCATTTACGACATCGCGACGCCCACCGCGCCGTCGCTCGTGTCAATGCTGGATACACCGGGTTTTGCAGTCGATGTTGCGGTCGCCGGGGAGACCGTGTACGTCGCGGCGCGCCGTGCCGGTTTGCGCATCATTGATATCTCATCCATCGAGTCGCCCATGGAAATCGACGACGTCGGCGGCGGGAATCTCCCTATTCTCAGCGTGGATGCGTTCGATGACGAGTTCATTGCGACATTCTATCCAACTGGGTTTGTGCGCAGTGCTGGAGGGGGGACAAGACCCACAATCGGCCACCCGTCGAAGCGAGCCGGCGAAGTATGGAATTCAGTTGTCGTTCGCGACGGCTACGCGTTCATCGCGGGTGGGAGTGCGGGCCTGCGCGCGTGGGACGTTTCGCAAATCAACGATATGCACGAAATCGGTTTCTCCAAGAAACCCGGCCCGGAAGACGCCTTCGATGTGACGCTCTCCGGCGATCTCGCGTTTGTCTCCGACCGCACCGTGTCCGACGGCGACGAACTCTACCGGCGCGGCGGTATGCGCATCGTGGACATTTCGGACCCGGCAGAACCAACCGAACTCGGGAGCGTTACGGGCGATATATGGTCTGTGGCGGTCAGCGGCGATCGTGCGATTCTCGCGGATTACACGCGCGGCCGACACCGGAACACCGGTTCGCTCGACATTGTCGATGTAACCGATCCCGCCAATCCGTCGCGAATGGGGGCGTTTACCGTTCCGCCGGAAATCAAGCCGCCAATGGTTGCGAACGGCACGGATGTGTATACCATCGACACGCATTTGCGCCGCTTCGACTTGAACGATCCTGCGCATCCGCATTTTGCATGGAGTCTTGCTCTTCCGCGCGATACCTACTTTCGAGGACGGCTAACCGGCCTTGCGGTAGCGGGTCAACGCGCATTCGTCGGAGGCGGGACGGCCGGCCTTCACATCGTTGATCTTTCGAATCCAGACCAACCAGAACGCACGACGACCGTCAACATAGAAGCGTACGACGTGTTGTCCGATGGGGATCGCGTCTTCGCGAGCGAATTGTTTGGAGGCCTGAGTATCGTCGATGCGGGCGACGCGATGTTGCCAAGCGTCGTCGGAACCATCGCGGGCAATTTCTCGGTGAGCGACATGAAAGTCGCCGGCGACGTGCTTTATGTGGCGCCGTATCCCGGCGCGTCGCTGATTATCTACGATATCGCGGACCCGGCAATGCCGATGGTCCTTGGCTATTACTTCACGGGCGAAACCATTCACCATATCGACATCGATGGAACGTACCTGTACCTGGCCGCCGGCGACGCGGACAAGCGAATCGAGGTGGCTGACGTGTCCGATCCGACCGATCCGCAATTTGTGAGCACGTTCGATATCCAATATGCGAATATAAGCGATATGACACTTGCAGCGAATTCGCTCTATTTCACGGTCCCCACCGTTCCAGGGGGCGGACTGCGCGTACTCGACGTCTCCGATCCGAGCAATCCGCGCAGGCAAGGCAAGTACGTGTTGCGGGGCGAATTCGCGCACGGGGTGGCGGTCCTCCCGGACAATATCGTCGCACTCGGCGGCTCGCTGGGGTTGCTTGTCCTGCAAGCGACGGCGATCGCCGGTCCCTGACGCAAATTCGAGGTCATTTCAATCGTGCCCCAATACATTGCATTCCTCCGCGCCATCAATGTGGGCGGACACACCGTCAAAATGGACGCGCTGCAGCGGGAGTTCGAGTCGCTTGGTTTCTCGAACGTCGAGACCTTCATCGCGAGCGGAAACGTCATCTTCTCGACAACGTCGACGAATGCATCCGCGCTCGAGGCCAAAATAGAAAATCGGCTCGCCGCTTCCCTCGGCTACGATGTCGAAACCTTTCTGCGCACACCTGCCGAGGTTGCTTCCATCGCATCGTACAAGACATTCGCAGATAGAGCAATAAAGTCGGCAGGCGCGTTCTGCGTTGGGTTCTTAAAATTACCCCTTGCAGCGCAGGCTTCGCGCGCGCTGTCGGCCCTGAAGTCCGATGTCGACGACTTTCACGCGAACGCCCGTGAAGTCTACTGGCTATGTAGGGTAAAGCAGAGCGAATCCAAATTCTCGAATGCCGTGTTTGAGAAGAAGGTGGGAGTGTCCACGACATTCCGCGGGATGAAAACGATCGAGAGACTGGCCGCAAAATTGGAGAAGAGGTGACTTCAAGCGATCGGACCTATGCTTTGCCGTTTTCGCTGCGCGGCACCCAGACAATGGGGTGACCTGCGAACACTTGCCCCTCTGGCGGCAGGTTGCGCACGACCCACTGCGGAAGCTTTCCGGTGGACTTCTGTTTGTCGTAAAACACCGGCCACCACTCGACCGGCAGGCGCAGCGGCTCTCCCGGTTCGAGGCGTGTGACTGCGTCCCATGCCGCACGCTCTACCATGTACCGCACACGGTCGGAAATCGGCAACTCATGGTTCGACTTCTGCATCGGGAACTGGCTCCATTCCCTTAAAGGATACCTCAAATCCGCTCCGTTTGGAATCCCAGCGTCCGCCAACGGTCTCGATAACGCAGGCAGGTCTCTTCGCTTAGTCATTAAATTGTGAAAGCTGCGTTAAATGGGAGCAGCGAACTTGATTTGAGTCCGGGTATGCTCCCGGCAAGTCGTGCAAGCGCGAGAGCAGGCAGTGATACCTTTCTGGCCCGAACTCAAATTTCCACCGCGCTGGCGTGGCTGGAAGCGTGCAGGCGGAGGATAGTTGTTCGTAATGTGGTTTGGGTGAGCCCCAGGATTCGCAGCGCCTCGGTGCAATCCAATTCGAGACTGCGCTCCATCTGCACAATGTGGTGCGCCAGCGAAGTGACGGCCACGGTATCGTGCGACGACGGCGCGCTTTCGGGGTTCATCAGGTGTTGGATGGTAACGACGATCGGTTCCGGCAGGTTCCACACGCGCGCCAGCTCCGCCCCCGCCTCGCATTCGGTGACGCCGTACAACTTTGCCTCGTGCTCGTGCCGCCGCTCGATAGGCCTCAATGCGAACACGCCTGGATAGTTCGCCGTGTCGAGCAGCAACAGGGCGAGGCTGCCAAGATTGTGCAGTAGCGCAGCCTCGTAAATCCCGGGTGTGGCCACGTTCGCATAGTTCTTTGCGATGCTTGCCGCCGTTTCCGCAACGGCCACGGCGGTCGACCGCCACTGCGTGAACGCGGCGTCTACGTGGCCCAGTTGTTCCTCCCAAACGGTCAGCGATTCGAGCGCGTGAAGTACACCGCGCATGCCCAGGCTGCGAATGGCCTCGTGCCGGTCGAGAATCGGGCGCCGCCGCGTCCATTCGCGCGCGTTCGCCTCGGACAGCACCCGCGCCAGCGCGATGGGATCGCGCGAGAGAATGTTTGCAGCGCGTTCGACGTTCAGCCCTCGGGCCGCGTCGAGCATCGTAAACCGGCGCTGGGTGTGCTTTGTCATCGGCAGGCTGTGCATCTCGCGAATGCGCGCAACGGTGTGCCGGGCCTGTTGTTCGTTTGTGCGGCGAACGTGCTTCGCGGAAACCCAGGCGGTGGATTCGGACGTGTGTCTTGCGCCGCAGGTTTCGTAGTCACCGGGATACAGCCGCCGCGCGGCTTCGTGGAATTCCTTTGCGCGGCACAACATCGGCTTTACGCGAAGTCCTGTCGACTGTTCGGCCTGCGCGATAGCGTCCACATCGAACGGGTATACCATCGCGACGGTTAGTAACCGCCCCAGCCTGTCCACCGGGATCAGTTCGTGCTGGAATACAAAACTGCGCGGCAAGAGTCCCACTACGTGCGGTTGCACGTTGCAGTGGACGGGGTTGATTGCCGGGAGCCCGCGCCGCGCCAGAAACTTGTACATCTGGTCCTGCTCGAGCATGCCAAGCTCGACCAATATGCTGACGGTCCGGCCGCCGCGATGTTGCTGGTGCTCCAACGCCCGCTGCAATTGGATGGAATCGATGAGATTCTCCTCCAACAGCAGCGCACCTACTCGAGTGCCTCGCATGCTCTGGCTCCCAAAGCCCATTGGCCCTTCTTACCGCCTCCCCAGTGGAGCGCCTTCGGTGCGCGAAGTGCAACAACCGGGCCAACTATGTGGCCTGGCTGGCGAACCTCACAAATTGCTGTAATGTCAAGGATTTGCCAAGTCAATTCCATTTGCACGCAATGCTTCTATCGTCGAGAGGACGCCGAAATGTATCGAGTATGGCAAAGAGTTTGTCAGCCCTGAACATATAGTGCGCGGCATGGCTGGCATCGTGCAGATGCGTCCGACACCTTAATTCATTGCGCCTACCATTACGGCGCGCCCGTGTCTGCTCCTACTCATTAGCCCAGAGCGTTGCACCTTCCGAAGCCTTGGCGGGCGACAGAAGGGGGTGTGGCGAAGTTTTTTTGTCGAATCGAGGGGGGCGTGGGCGGAGTTGTTTGCGCCGCTCCGGTGGGGTGGCGATGAATTCTTTGACGTAATAAGAGGGGGGTGTCGTATGGCTTTTTGACGGTTCAAGGGGGGCGCGGGGGCAAAATCGTCGTAAGTCCTGATTTCATGGTCGCCCGCCCGCCTGATACCCCCTTGGAGGTGTGCTGGGGTGTGGATTGCCAGGGGCGGCACACGTCGCGAGGAAGCGAGGAAGCTGCACGGCAAGAGGGTGACTTGCGAAGTCCGTGGTTGGCCAGTCGGGGCGACGTACTTTCATGCAGTGTTGTCCTATTCATTAGCCCAACGTGTTGCATACTCCTGCGCTTCAAGGTTCGGGGGACGGGTCCCTCCTTCGCATGGAGCTTCGGAGGGCGAGGCCGTCCTGTGCTTAGTGGAGACATGGAGCACTTCACTCGTAAACTTACGTGGCACAGACCACTTCAACGATTTAAGACAACAAGGGGCCTATTCATGAGCACTCCGGTGAACCGTCAAATCCTGCTGGCCGCCCGGCCGACCGGAACGATCAAGGCAAGCGACTTCAAATACGTGGAATCGGCGCCTCCCGTGCCCGGACCCGATCAGGCATTGGTCCGAAATCTGTACCTGTCGCTCGATCCCGCGATGCGCGGCTGGATGCGTGAAGGCGATTCATACATCGAGCCGGTGAAACTCGGCGATGTCATGCGCGGCGGCACTATCGGTGAAGTTGTGGCATCGAACTCTCCGGCCTTTGCGGTTGGCGACAAAGTATTCGGAATGGGCGGTTGGCAGGACTACTATCTCGTGCACGCGAAGAGCGGGGCGCGCGTGCTTCCCGCGGATGTTCCGTTTCCGCTCACCAGCTTTCTCAGCGTGCTCGGCATCACGGGCCTGACCGCCTATTTCGGATTGCTCGATGTGGGCAAACCGAAAGCGGGGGAGACCGTCGTCGTCTCGACAGCGGCGGGGGCGGTTGGCTCGATCGTCTGCCAGATTGCGAAGATCCAAGGCTGTCGCGTTGTAGGCATCGCGGGGTCAGACGAGAAATGTGCTTGGATCAAGAACGAGCTCGGCGTTGAAGCAGCGATCAACTACAAGACGCAGGACGTCGCCACGGAGTTGCGCACGGCTTGCCCGAAGAAGATCGACGTGTATTTCGACAACGTGGGCGGCGAGATACTCAACACGGTCCTCGGCATGATCAATGTTCATGCCCGCGTTGTCGTCTGCGGCGCGATTACGCAATACAACGCCACACAACCAACGCCTGGCCCGTCGAACTACATTACGCTCCTTACCAAACGATCGCGAATGGAGGGATTCGTTGTGATCGATTACATGGACCGCGCGATGGAAGGAATCATGCAACTCGGGCAGTGGCTTGCCGAGGGTAGGCTGCGCTACCGCGAAGACATCGTTGACGGACTGGAGCACGCGCCAACGGCGATCCTACGGTTGTTCAATGGTTCAAATACGGGGAAGTTAATCGTCAAAATTGCATAGCGGGGTAATCACGCCTGCCTGTTGCCGGGCCCTTCGCCCTGGGGGGCCGCGCGCCGTCCCAACCATGCCCGCGCAAATTCGACGACCGCGGGCATTACCGATATGACGATAATCGCGACGACGACGAACGAAAAATTCTCCTTCACGACGGGTACATTCGCGAAGAAGTATCCGCCCAAGGTCAACAGAAACACCCAGAGCAGACCGCCAAAGACGTTGTATGTGAGGAACTTCGCGTAGCTCATGCTGCCCACGCCCGCGACAAACGGCGCAAACGTACGCACGATGGGAACAAACCGTGCGATGATAATTGTCGACGGGCCGTACCGTTCGTAGAACTCGTGAGTCCGTTGGATGTGTTTCGGGTTAATGAATCGCGCGTTCTCACCGAAAATCTGGCCCAGCTTGTAGTTCACGCTGTCACCCAGTATCGCGGCTACAGACAAAGACACGAGCAACACCCAGATGTTCAACGACCCGGACGCCGCGAAGACGCCCGCCGCGAAAAGGAGCGAGTCGCCCGGCAGAAAGGGAGTGACTACGAGTCCCGTTTCGCAGAAGATGATTACAAACAGGATGACGTGAGTGAACGCGCCGTACTGCGAGATAATCTCGTTCAGGTGCTTGTCCAAATGCAGGAAGAGATCGAAAGCGTACTTAATCAGGTCGGTCACGAGATATCCTCACTTCGCGTTACAGCGGTGTAGCCGGTGAATTTGCGTCCGCGCGATACGTGGTCTTAATCGGTCAGGTCGCCTTGCCTTCGGCGTGTTCGATCGCGAGGCGTTCCACGAAATCAGGGTCGAGTTTCGGAAACAGCACTTCCGGTTGCCGCAGCGCCGCGCCCGCGGGCAGGCCGGCCTTTGCGGCATTCCATCCGTCGAGGCCGCCGCCGGGTCCGCCCGACGGCAAAGCGACGCCGAGTATGCCCGCGAGCTTCTCCGCGCCGTCCGGCACGAATGGAACGAGCGCGGCGCACAGCGCGCGCACTACCTGGCAGCAGACGTACAGCGTAGTCGCCGTGCGCTCGATGTCGGTCTTGCGTGTGGTCCACGGCGCCTTGGCATCGAAGTAGACGTTCGCCCTGCGGCCCATGTCGATGAGCCGTTCCGATGCCTGCCGGAACCGAAAGTTCTCTATGGAATCCGCGATACCGTCGAGTTGCGCCGGCAAGGAATCGAGCAGTGTGCGGTCGTCGACATCCAGTTCGCCCGGCGCCGGCACCTTGCCGTCGAAGTTCTTCACCGTCATCGTCAATGAGCGATGAACGAAGTTGCCGACAACATCGCATAATTCGCCATTGTACCGGTTCAGGAATTCGTCCCAGTCGAACGCGGCGTCTTTCCCTTCCGGCATGATCGCGCAGAGGTAGTAACGGATCGCGTCGCGGCTGAACCGCTCGACGAACCAGCGCACGCTGATCATGTTGCCTTTCGATTTCGATCCCTTCTCCGCTTTGCCGGTCGCGCGGTTGTAGACGTTGAGATATTCGTTGCCGATCACGTTGTCGGGGAGGACGTAGTCGCCCTGGCCCATGAGCATCGCCGGGAAGATGACCGCGTGGAACGGCACGTTGTCCTTGCCAATGAAGTGGACCAGCCGGGTGGACTTGTCCTTCCACCACAATTCCCACGCGCGTGGGTCCCCATTGGCGTCTATGCCCCACTGGCGCGTATTCGTCACGTACCCGATAGGCGCGTCGAACCAGACGTAAATGCGTTTCCCCTCGATGCCCTGCGCGTCGAGCGGAATTGGGACGCCCCAGTCGGTGTCGCGCGTGATGCACCGCGCGCGCAGTTCATTTACCCAGCCGTACGCAATGCCCTTCACGTTCGTGCGCCACTCAGGATGGCTATCGAGCCAATCCTTCAGTACGCCGGAGAAGTCCTGCAGCCGGAGGAACCAATGGGTCGAATCGCGCAGCACCGGTGTCGAGGAATCGCCCGGAATGTTCACGCGCGGTTTAATCAGGTCGTGGGCGGCGTACTGCGCGCCGCAGTTCTCGCATTCGTCGCCGGTGGCGTCCTCATACCCGCACTTTGGACAGGCGCCCTTCACATACCGGTCCGGCAGGAACTTTTGGGATTGCTCGGAGTACCACAGCTCCATCGACTGCTGGTCGATGTGTCCGCCTTCCAGCAACTTCGTGAAAAAGGCCTGCGTCGTGTCGGTGTGCAGGTCCCATGACGTACGGCCGTAGATGTCGTACGAAATACCAAGACTCGCAAACGCCTCGGCATTCGCCGCGTGATACCGGTCGATCACTTCCTTCGGCGAGATTCCTTCCTTCAATGCCGTCAGCGTAATCGGCACGCCATATTCGTCCGATCCGCCAACGTAAAGCACGGGCGCGCCGGCCAGCCGCTTGAACCGTACGTAGATGTCCGCGGGCAGATACGCTCCCGCGATATGCCCCAGGTGGATATGCCCGTTGGCATAGGGCAGAGCGCTCGTGACGAGCGTTCGAGCGAACGAGTTTTCGGCCGTCATGAAATCCTCTCAATACGTCCAACAAAATGCATACGAGCGCAAGATTGTATTGGACGGCGGCGGGGCGTGTCCATGACGTAGCTGGGAAGCGTAGGGATCAGGGCTGTGTGGACACGGTAAGGCCCTCGATTGGCTTGCCCTCTGTATCGCAGATTCTCAGGACAAACCCCCAATCCTTCTTCTGGTTGCAGACCTTCAGCAACAGCGGGGTGACGCCCTGATCGATGCCGAGGGGGAGAATTTCGCGGTCATAGACGATGCGGCCTACGTCGTGGCAGTCCGCGACGAGCTTACTGCCGAGCCACAGTTTCCACGTGTCATTCGCGCCCAGGCGAATCTGAATGTCGCGCTTGGCGTCGGAACGTAGATAACACAGGGCATACGCGCAGACGTCGTCGGAAGGCTGGTACATACCGGCGAGATTCACTGTAGCTTGGGAGGTGGGTGCATCGAATCGCTGCCATTCGACCTTGGCCGGGTCAACCTCCGGCGCGTACGCTTTTTCGTGTCCTTCACCGTCGGCGTTAGGGAACGGACCCGCGAAGAGCCAGTCCATCTGCGTGTGGAGCGCGTCGCGCGCGTCGACTTCCTTGCCCTGGTAAATCTCGAACCCGAGCGCGAACAGTGTGTCGCGGTTTCGGTGAATCGGGCTGCGTTGGTACACGTCCGCGGGCATAAGGTTCACTTCCAGCTCCTCCCGCGGTCCCGCGAACGTGGGAACGATGGCCAGGCCGAGGTCTGGGCCGTAATCGCGCAATTGCAGCGTGCGTAGCGATGCGGCGGTGGCGGTGTACTGTGCGCCGGAGATTACTTCGCGTTTGCGGACGACGTCGATATATCCATCCAACGGCTCCGCACTCGAGTACTTCTCCCTGTCGCGTCCAAGAAACCACGGACGAACATTGTGGCTGTAAATCCAGTTGTACTTGCGTCCCACCATCAACGATGCGGCAAACGCCTGCCTGAATTCCGCCAAGCTGGGCGGCGTGCCGTGATAATCTTCGGGGTCATCGCCGAACACCCAGATGCCTTCCGCAATGCTTCCCGTGCGTTGCCAGTACGCGAACGCGGACTCCGAGAGTTGGCGGTGCATAAGTTCCGTGTTCATCCAGGCGTGTCCCAACATGAAGCGGGCATTGGGGCGGCGATAGGTGTACTCGGTGCAAAGGTGTACGCCGCCGGGCGCGTCGCGCCGCGCCGCCACTTCGATCCAAGCCGCCTGGATGTGGGAGCCGAGCGACATGGAACTCTCCGGCAACGTGAGCAACACCATGCCGGGAAACTCGTCGTACATGGCTGTCGCGACGTTCGTCATGCGATCGCGAATTTTTTTCACGAGGCCGGCGCGCGTATAGCCGTTGTAGTCGTAGCCCTCCCACACGAAATGATACTGCTGCCAGACATACTCGATGTCGATGGCAAGTCCCGTGCAGCCCAAATCGCGCGCGAAGATCGCGAGTTGGCGGAACTGGTGCTCGATGCGCTGCCACGCCGTGTCGTTAAACCACTCGAAGGGATGCGAGAATGCGGTCGTCAAGAACACGTCGGCCCCAAGGGCGCGCGCCTTCGCGACGGCGCCGCTCGCCTTCTGAAACGTCGCGTCGGATTCCCCGATTGTCCACGGCGCGCCGTCGACGCCCCAGATATCGGTTGACCATTCGCCCGCAATGCCGGTGAGGAAGAATCCACCGTAACCGTGCTCGACCCAGTCTTCGACCTCCGCGGCAAGTTCATCGACGGTCACACTGTAGAGCAACGTCTTGGGCAACTGGCCGCTGGTGTCCGGGCCGTACGTAAGTCCGGGCTCGGCGTCCTTCGCCGTCCAACGCGGGTAGAGACCGGGCCCAGGCTTATACGGGCTATCGAGAAGGTCGGCGTCTGCGGCGCACAGACCGAGCAGTACAAGCGCGGCGATGCGTGAAACGTAGATCGGCTTCATAAATTCCCCCAATAGAAAGGCAAATGCAGACCACAGATTACACGGATTTCACTGATGGAAGAAAGTAGACGGATGCTTGGTCGCAGACCGACGGGAGGACGGTCCTGATCGTGGCAATCAGATTGACACTAGGCCGCGTAATGCTGGGCGACTTTACGAATTGCGGCGGCAGACTCCTCGATGTACTGCTCGGGCATGGCCTCGTGAATGGTGACTCGAACGCCGGTTTGCAGGATAGCTTCCGCTTCGGGCGTTTCGTGTTTCGAGTAGTCCATGGTCGTCAGGCCGAGGTCCTTCACCGGCCATTTCCCCGCGAAAAAGCCGTGCTGCAGGAAGACCGGGTTGTGGTGCATTGTCACCGGAATGTAGCCCGCCGAGCACTGCACGCCCTCCGCGCCCAGTGCCTTCACGAAAGTCGCGCGGTCGCAGGTGAACGCTTTCGGGTCCATGCGAAACATGTAGAACCAATACGAGCACCGGTCCTCGGGATGAACGTTGTGCGGCGTAATTCCGTTGATGCCGGCTATTCTCTCGCTCAAAAGATTGCCGAGCTTCGAGCGTGACGCGATGATGGCTTCAAGCCGCGTGAACTGCCCTGCGCCCACTGCGGCCTGAGGCTCGCTCATGCGGTAGTTCGTTGAGAAAAACTCGAACTGACCGCCCTTGATGCGGTCGAACCCCTTGTCGCCGTACCGCTGCAACTTCGGGCCAAACGTTTCGTCGTTGGACGCGACGACCCCGCCATCGCCGGTGGTAATGTGCTTTGAATTCTGGAGCGACCAACACGCGATGTGTCCGATCGAGCCAATAGGTTTGCCGCGGTACTTCGCGCCCCAGGCCTGCGCGCAGTCTTCGATCAGTACGAGGTTGTGTTTGTCCGCGATCGCCTTCAGCGCGTCCATCTCGCACGGGTTTCCGGCAAGGTGGACGGCGATAATCGCCTTCGTCTTCGGCGTGATGCGCTTCTCGACATCCGCCGGATCGAGGTTCAGGGTAGACGGATTCAAGTCCGCGAAGACGGGCACGCCCATCTGGTAAATGACGCCGATCACCGTGCCGATATCGGTCACCGGCGCGGTAATGACTTCATCTCCCGGTCCGATTCCCGCCGCCGCAACGGCAATGTGCAGTGCGGCCGTGCCTGACGTGCAGGTCATCACGTACTTCGCGGGGCATATCTGTTGAAACCGCTCGATAAAGATGCCCGTCTGCGGGCCCTTCCAATAGAACAGCGTGTCCTGGCCGAGCATTTGATCGAGGCGCTCGCGCTCGGGTTCGCCGAAACGCGGCGGCTGCGTGAATGCGGTCTTAACTGCTTTCTCGCCGCCTTCGGCTGCCAGTTTTGCGGCAGGTTGTTCGGCGGCCTGCGCCGCTCCGCCGGCGAGCGCCATGCCCGCCGCGGACGCCGCCAGAAAATCGCGTCGTAGAATTTCGTGTGGGTTTTGCATGGGCTGAGAATACTAGAGAGGCTCGGCGCTGGGCAATTGACGGCGGGGCGCATTCGTCTGACGCGCCCGATCGGTCAGAGCACCGGGAATTCCCGTAGGGCTGCGCCCCACCGCCGGTACATGAATGCGCATACTCCTTTGGAAGTACGGCGTTTTTCTGTGGTAAACTCGGTTCTTTCGCGGCGTAGAGGCTAATCGGCGCAATCCACCCCCGAGTATGCTTGGGGGTGTTCGATTGCCGGGGTTAACAATGGCAAAGATCACCAAGGCAGACGTGGAATACGTGGCTGGGCTGGCCCAACTCACGCTCGACGAGGCGACCAAGGAAAAGCTCGTGGGCGAGATGGGCGACATCCTCGCATACATGGACAAGTTGAATGAGCTGAATACCGACGGCATCGAGCCGACGATGCACGTGCTCCAGATGAGCAACGTGTTTCGTGAGGACGAGGTCCGGCCCTCGCTCGACCGCGACGCGGCGCTCGCCAACGCGCCCAAGACGGACGGCGAGTATTTTCTCGTGCCGAAGATTTTGGATGTAGGGGACGAGTAACCTTCGGAGAATATGCGAGGGGCACATCCCCCTAAATCCCCCTTCAAAGGGGGACTTAATACAACGCCAACGACGTCACATTGCAGTTCTTAAAGTCCCCCTTTGAAGGGGGATTCAGGGGGATGTAAACAGGAATAGGAATGAGCAACGACTGGTACAAAAAGACGGCGCATGAGATTCGCGACGCAGTGCGGGGCGGGAAGGTGTCGGCGCTCGAAGTGACCGAGAGCCATCTCGCGCGGATCGACGCCGTCGACGGCAGGGTGAAAGCGTTCATCGACGTCTGGGCGGACGCAGCGCGCGCGATGGCGCAATCCGTCGACGCGCGAATCAGGAAAGGCGAAGACGTCGGTCCGCTCGCGGGCGTTCCCGTGGGTCTGAAGGACGTGCTCTGCACCAAACTGGGGACAACGACCTGCTGCTCGAAAATCTTAAAAGGCTATCGTAGCCCCTTTGACGCAACTGCGGTTGAACGATTGCAGAACGCTGGCGCGGTCTTTCTCGGCAAGCTCAACATGGACGAGTTTGCGATGGGGTCGTCGACGGAGAACTCGTCGATACAGATCACGCGCAATCCGTGGAACCTTGATTGCGTGCCGGGCGGGTCAAGCGGCGGGTCGGCGGCGGCGATCGCAGCGGACGAATGCGCGATTACCCTCGGCAGCGATACCGGCGGGTCGATTCGGCAGCCCGCGGCGTGCGTGGGGTGCGTGGGAATTAAGCCGACGTACGGGCGCATCTCGCGCTACGGACTCGTCGCGTTTGCTTCGTCACTTGATCAGATTGGGCCGTTCACGAAGGACGTCGAAGACGCGGCGATCGCGCTCAATGTGATGTGCGGACGCGATCCGAAAGACTCGACATCGGCGGATATACCAGTCCCCGATTTTACGAAGGCGCTGAAGGCCGATGTTTCCGGCATGCGAATTGGACTGCCGAAAGAATACTACACCGACGCGCTCAACGCTGAGATGCGCGAGAAGATCATGGCGGCGGTCGCCGTTCTCGAGAAGGAAGGGGCGAAGGTCGTCGAAGTTTCCCTGCCGCACACCGACTACGCGATCGCGGTCTACTACATCATCTGCACGGCGGAGGCCAGCGCAAACCTCGCGCGGTTCGACGGCGTCCGTTACGGCTACCGCGCGCCAGGTGTCTCTTCTACACAGGAGCTGTACGCGCGTACAAAAACCGACGGGTACGGCCCGGAAGTGCGGCGCCGCATCATGCTCGGCACGTATGTGTTGTCGAGCGGATACTACGACGCGTACTACCTCAAAGCGCAGAAGGTGCGTTCGCTCATTCGCAAGGATTTCATGGACGCGTTCGAACAGTGCGATGTCGTGCTTACACCGACTTCTCCGACGCCCGCGTTCAAGATCGGCGAGAAGTCGGCGAACCCGCTGGAAATGTATTTGAGCGATATCTACACGATCAGCGTAAACCTTGCCGGAATCCCCGGGTTGAGTATGCCGTGCGGTTTGGTCGGTTCGGGATTGCCGGCGGGATTGCAGATCATGGCAAAGCCTTTCGACGAGGAAACAATTTTGCGCGTTGCGTATACCTATGAGCAGAAGCGTGGGTTTACAATGGGTGCGCCAACTGCCGTGCGGTAAGTCTTTGCTCAAAGCATTAGAGCGGAGGACAGGCTTATGCGATTGCGAGAAGCCCTGACGTGGAATCCATTGAACACGCCCGAAGTGAAGGAGATTGTGTCGCACGCTACGAAATTCGAGATCTTGCAGATGCAGGTATTGGGTGCTGCTGCAGGATTGTTGTTTGGCACGACCATGGCTCTCTTTTTCCATTGGATAATAGAACCATTGGCCGTGAGAAGCAGTTTTCTCGAAACCTTGGGGTTACTGTGCGTGCTAATTAGCCTACTCATATTTGAAGCGCTCGCAGTGCGGTGTGTTGTCCGATGGCAACTTTGCAGCACGGCATGGGCGCGCCAACATGATGTTAGCCGCAAGACGTTGAGAATTACTCGTTGGCCCTAATTAGAAGGTTGCAATGAAATACGAACCGGTCATCGGCATGGAAGTGCATGTCGAGTTGAGCACAAAATCGAAGGTCTTCTGCGGGTGCAGCACGAATTTTCATGCGCCCGCGAACACGAACGTGTGTCCAGTGTGTTTGGGGATGCCCGGCGTGTTGCCGGTGATTAACAAACGCGCCGTCGAGATGAGCGTGATGGTCGGCCTCGCGCTGAACTGCACGATCTCGCGCTGGTCGAAGATGGACAGGAAGAACTATTTCTATCCCGATCTTGCGAAGAACTACCAGATCAGCCAGTACGACCTGCCGTTGTGCCATGACGGATTCATCAGCATCAAGTCGAACGGTTCCACGAAGCGCATCGGCATTACGCGCGCGCACCTCGAAGAAGACACGGCGCGCAACACGCACACGATCGGCGGGGGCGACAGCGGCGTAGACTTCAACCGCTGCGGCGTCACGCTGCTCGAAATCGTGACGGAACCCGACATTCGCAGCGCGGACGAAGCGTTCGCCTATCTAACCGAATTGAAGCAACTCCTGCGCTATCTCGATGTCAGCGACTGCAACATGGAAGAGGGGTCGCTCCGCGCGGAGGCGAACATTAGCATTCGACCGGCGGGCACGGACGCGTTTGGCACCAAGACCGAGGTGAAAAACGTCGCGTCGTTCAGCGGCATTCAGAAAGCGATTGAATTCGAGATTGCCCGCCAGGCCAAGTTGCTCGACGAAGGCGGCAAGGTCGTACAGGAGACCCGCGGCTGGGACGCGGACCGCGGCATCACGTTCTCCCAGCGCGCGAAGGAATCCGCGCACGACTACCGCTACTTCCCCGATCCCGATCTCGTGCCCATTGTGGTTGACGAGGCGTGGGAGGGGCGCATCCGCGCGTCGCTGCCGGAGTTGCCGCAGGCGCGGCGGGCGCGGTTCGAGTCGGAGTACGGCCTGTCCGCGTACGACGCCGGTGTGCTCACGGCAGAGAAAGAGATGGCGGACTACTACGAAGCTGTGGTGAAGCAGGGCTGCGCGCCGAAGCAGGCCGCGAACTGGATATCGGTCGAGTTGCAGGCGCTCCTTACCGAACACAAGCAGGAGCTGACCGCGAGCAAAGTCACTGCCGGCCGCCTTGCGGCGATGCTGAAACTGATCGACGACGGCACCATCAGTGGTAAGATTGCGAAGGACGTGCTGCTCGACATGTTCGAGACGGGCAAGGACCCGAAGGCAATTGTCGAAGAAAAGGGCCTAGTCCAGATCAGTGATACCTCCGCGATCGAGGCCGCCGCGCGCGAGGTCATCGCGGCGAACCCCGGTCCCGTCGCGGAATTCCGCGGCGGCAAGGAAAAGACATTTGGCTTCCTCGTCGGCCAATTGATGAAGGCGACGAAAGGCAAGGCCAACCCGCAGTTGGCGAACGAGGTGTTGCGGCGCGTGCTGAAGGAAACGGAGTAGGCTTGGAATTGGGCCCAAAGGACGAAAGGCCCTTATGGGACGTACAGGTCGTATAGGTCCTATGTAAGAAGGCTATGAGAAGTAAACACGCCGGAAAACAAGATACTATTGAAGAACGTAGTTAAAAAAGCGCCGGCCCCCGAGCCGGATTTCATGCCGGACACGCGGCGCATCGCCACGCTGGCGGACGAACACAAGGCCATCGACATCCGCGCCTACGACCTGCGAGGGCTGACCGTCATTGCCGACAGCTTCGTTATTTGCACTGCGAACAGCGAACCGCACGTGAAGGCGGTGTCGAGCGCAATTCTCTCGGGCATGCGCGAGATCGGCGTGAAGGCCCGCCACTCCGAGGGCAACTACCGCAACGGATGGCTCGTGCTGGACTACGGGAACATCATTGTCCATATCTTCCGCAAGGAACAGCGGGAGTTTTACGATTTGGACGGACTGTGGGGCGACGCGCCGCGCATCAAGCTTGACTTGTAATCGTGGGCCGATACGCCCTATAAAAGCTCCGGCATGGCGACAAAAGAAGAATTACCCGATCGACTAAGGATATACCGGTTCAAGTGCGACCGGCTCCTCGGGAGGGGCGGCACCGGGACCGTGTACCGGGCAATTGACACCGAGAAGGGCGAGGTCGTCGCCATCAAGGTGTTTCACGCCAACTTTTTCCGCAACGCCAGCCAAGTGAAGGACTTCGCAAAGAGCGTCCAGTCCTTCAAGAAATTCAATCACACCAACGTCGTTCGCGTCATGGAGTTCATCGAGGGCGAGGAAGGCCTCTGCCTCACGATGGAATACTGCGACGGGCCCGACTTGAAGTGGTACATCGAAAACCGCCCCTGGAACCTCGAAGAACGCCTGGTCATCGTCGCGCAGATTTGCAACGGGTTGCAGTACATCCACGATCAGGGGTTCACGCACCACGACCTGAAACCGGGCAACATTCTATTTACGCGAAAGGGAATCGCGAAGCTGTCGGACTACTCGCTCTGCCGCGCGAGGTCCTTGCCGTTTCTCGATTCGGGATTGGTCGAGCAGATCACGCCCATGTACGTCGCGCCGGAAATCATCGAGGGGAAGAGGGCCACGCACCGGAGCGACATCTATTCGCTGGGCATCGCGCTGTACTTGATGTTCAGCGGGAAGTTGCCCTTCGAGGTGGACAGCCTGCAGCGCCTATATCAAATGCACCTGCGCCAAATTCCGTTCCATCCGCACCAAATCAACCGCCGCTGCCCTCAAGCGCTTGGCGACGTGATCATGAAGATGATCGATAAGGACCCCGCAAAACGCTACGAGAGCTGCGACCAGCTCCGCATCATCCTCTCCGACGTCTGCAAACCGCGCATATAAGCCTTTCCAAAAAAAAGCGTCGCCGCGCGACACCGATACGGCGCGCGCGGCGATGATCGAATGTCGAAGGGCGGTTAGCGCCACCACTGCGAGTACAAATCGATGAGGAAGAATTCGGATGGGATCAAATCTAGAAACAGGAAGCTCTGGAACGCGGAAATCTGTAGGACATATGCCAGCACGAACAACGTCAGCATTTGTAGTTCCTTCTAAGTTAACCCGCCTCTGCGGAAGCCCCAGCCATCATCTAACGCCAATACTTACGAAGTTCCACCGCCGCCGGATGTGGTGCCACCGCCGTAGAAGTTCTTGTACGGCAGTACGGTAATAAGTCCTTGGAGCGAGTTCGAAACTTCGCCAAGGCTGGCGAACGATCCGAATACGAGATTTATACCGTTGGTGAGATATACTAGCAGCGTATCGTACTTAAGCTGTTGAACGGTCTGGGCCATCCGCGGCGATTTTGTCACTTCGTAAATGTGCCTGTTGGTTCGCATCAATTCCTCCACCCTTCGCCAACGCGCGATCTGTTAGTTGTGTCCAAGCTTGCGTTACGTTCTAGGAATTCGTTTCGTCGATATCCTCGAAGACGATCTCGATCCACGCGCCGAGCCCGAGAGAATTGACGAAGACAGCACTACTGAGCAGGGTAATCCAATCGAATGTACCGACTATCCCTGTCGTCAGCAGTGTGCTGGCTTCCTGCTTGAACAGCAGCTTCGACGCGTACGCAGACTGGGCCTGTGCGGGCTTGCGCGTAACTGCCTTGGTGTGCTTCATTCTGGTGTTGCCTCCCACACGGCCGGTTGGGCCGTACCTTCGTGGTGCTCCGCTGCGCGGTCCCGAATAGCGGGACGCAGACAAGCCGCACCGGTGTCAACCGTTGTCACTCGATCTCGACATGACGAGTTCGGTGGCCCCTGACCCTCAAACCCACACTAAGCCAGTTGGATCATTGACCCTACCGCATTCGGGCGCAGGCCGCTTCGCCCGATAGTCCACATACTATACACCGGAACTGGCGATTTATGTCAACCGCAGAATTATCCGATTGCACATTTCGACGCCAGCGCCGTATGGGTCCCATGAATCACAGCCGGGGTCCCGCTTCGCGCGCCAGCCGAACGCCCTCGGCCGTGTTTTCAAAGCGCCGGAAATTGTCGATGAACATCTGCGCCAGCTTTCGCGCGGTCGCATCGTACGCGGCGCGGTCGTGCCACGTCTCGCGCGGGTTCAAGAGGTGCGAATCGACGTCGTGGACGAACTTCGGCACATGGAACCCGAAGATCGGCATGTCCGTGTACTCCGCGCGGGACAAGGTCCCATCCAGAATCGCGTCGATGATGTGCCGCGTCTCGACCAGGCCCATGCGATGTCCCACTCCGTATACGCCCGCCGTCCAGCCGGTGTTCACGAGGTACGCTTCGGCGTGGTGATCGTGCATCTTCCGGCCGAGGATGCTTGCGTACGCCGTTGGATGCAGCGCGAGGAACGCCGCGCCGTAGCATGTCGAGAACGTGGCCTTGGGTTCGGTGACACCGAGTTCGGTGCCGGCCACTTTCGCGGTGTATCCGCTGAGGTATTGGTACATGGCCTGGTCCGGCGACAGCTTGGCGACGGGGGGGAGCACGCCGAACGCGTCGCACGCGAGGAAGATAATCTTGTTCGGGTGGCCGCCCTTGGAGACGGGCTTGACGATCTTGTCGATGTGGTAGAGCGGATAGGATACCCGGCCGTTCTCCGTCTTGCTGGTGTCGGCGAAATCCACCGTGCCATCCGCCAACACGCGGACGTTCTCGAGCAGCGCGTCACGCTTGATCGCGTGGTAGATTTCGGGTTCGCTCGATTCTTTCAGGTTTATCGTCTTGGCGTAGCATCCGCCTTCAAAGTTGAAGACCCCGTGGTCGTCCCAGCCGTGCTCGTCGTCGCCGATGAGCAGCCGGTGCGGGTCCGCCGAAAGCGTCGTCTTGCCCGTACCCGAGAGCCCGAAAAACAGCGCGGTATCGCCGGCCTTGCCCATGTTCGCCGAACAATGGAACGCGCCGATGCCGCGCAGCGGCAGGAAGTAATTCATAATCGTGAAGATGCCTTTCTTCATCTCCCCGCCGTACCACGTCCCGCCGATAACGGTCATGCGCTCCTTAATGTTGAACGCCGCGAACACCTCGGTACGAAGGCCCCATTTTCCCGGGTCCGGGCACGTGGCCTTCGACGCGTTCAGGATGGTCCAATCCGGTACGAACGTTTCGAGTTCGTGCTCGTCCGGGCGGATGAACATGTTCTTGCAGAAGTGCGCCTGCCACGCCACCTCCGTCACAATGCGGACAGACAGGCGTGTCTCCGGGTTCGCGCCACAGTAGCCGTCGATGATGTAGAGGCGTTTCCCGTTCAGTTGGTCAATGGCGATTTCCTTGAGGTGCGCCCACGCTTCCTCGCTCAAGCGCCGGTTGTTGGAGCCCGGATTTTCCGGCCCCGACCACCAGATGTGATCGCGCGACGTCTCTTCTTCGACGACGTATTTATCCTGCGGCGAGCGGCCCGTAAACCGGCCGGTGTCCACCGAGACGGCGCCGAACCGTGTCTGGAAACAGCGCTCCAGCCCTTCAAGCGCGGGGTCAATCTCGTGTTCGTACAGCTCGTCGTACGTGGGGTTGCGAAATATCTCCATCCAGGACGATATGCCGGTCGAGGACATGTCGAGATTGCGATGATTGGCGGTAGTCATTCCGCTCATGATTTCCTCGTCCCCCCGGATGGAATTGCGGCCAAAGGTAGATGATTCTACCAAGTTCGCCCGCGATCATCCAACGTTTGAATCGGCATTTGCAATGTAGAAGGTTAACGATTACCATTCGCGCTGGATACCCCGCATACGGCGCAACCTGCGCAAGCGAAGGAGCATCATGGCCGACAACAAGAGTCGTGTTTTCACGAGCGGCGAAGTAGCCCAGATTTGCGGTGTCTCGCCCGACACCGTTTCGCGCTGGTTCGATATGGGACAGATCGAAGGCTACCGGCTCGGTCCCGGCGGGGACCGGCGCATCCCGTTCGACAGCCTGCGCCAGTTTATGCTGAACCACGGCATTCCGCTCGACCGGCTCGAGGAAGGCGAACGCCGAATCCTCGTGGTGGACGACGACCCGTACTATTTGGACGTGATACCCGCGGCGCTCACCAAGGCGTCCGACTATCAAGTATTTGTGGCGTCCACTGGGTTCGACTGCGGCGCGCTGGTCGCCGAGCACAACCCGCACCTCATCATCCTCGACATCCACCTTTCCGACATGGACGGACGCATGGTCTGCGAGCGCGTGAAGTCCCGTCCGGAAACCCGCAATACGCGCATCTTAGCGATTTCAGGGTATATCGATGACGACGAAGCGAAGATGCTGACGGACTATGGCTTCGACGACTACGTGAAGAAGCCTTTCAGCCTGGCGGAACTAGGCGATCGCGTGGAAAAACTGCTCGCGCTCCCCGCCTCGCGCATCGCGCGGCCAAAGAGTCAAGTCTGACGTTCGGCCCCAAGACCACGGCGAGTTCTTCAGGCCTTCTCGTCTTAATCAACGGGTTCGGCCTGCGATCGCGCTTTATCTCTATCCTTCAGCGGCGAGAATCTCCACGCCCGCTGCCTCTCGCAACTCGGCCATGTAGGCACTCCGGCCGTTCAGGTAGTCTCGCCTTACCTGCGGGGCCAATTCCTCGCGTATTGCGAGATCGATCTGCTGCCAGACGGCGCCGTGTTGCGCGGGGTCCTGAGGCAGATCCGGAAAATCGTCGGTATGCTGCTCGTAGTACTCGCGAACCATCTCCTCGGTAACGTACGGCAATGGCACCCCGTTCCTCTGAAGCAGTTGCTTTTCAATCAGTTGTGTCTCGGCCTCGACCGCTTCGGCTTCGATAATGGCCTGCTGATTCCCGATGGGGTCTACAACGTCGTCGTCGTGTCGGCGGGATTCGCGGAGTTTCGCCAACTTCGCCATATCCTCGGAAGATAGTGTGATACCCGCCCGCCGCGCCTCGGAAATCACGAGGTGCTGTTCAATAGCTCGATTGAGGAGGAATTGGAATTGTTCCCGCGAAATCGATATCTCGGTCGTTTCAGAGCCGAATGACGAGGGGGCGGCGTCGGTAGCAGTAATCTCGACGCCGTTGACCCGCGCGAGCACCTGCGTTTTGCACAAGGTCACGCCGGATTCTGAGGCGTCGCCGACCGCAGAGGTGTTCTCTGTGTCACGCCGAGCGGACTGGTTTCCCGAATCCACCTCAAAACGATCGGTCGCTGACCCAACGGACGCGGGTCTTATGGTCGCATCCCCTTCACTCGCGCGCACTCGGGCCTGTTGAACTTGGGATATGGAACTCCCTTTCGCCTGATCCGTTGGACCCTGAGGGCCTGAGCGATACGCCAGGAGTACAACCGCAGCGCCTATCAGCACAACCAGAGCTATGGCAAGACGCCCGCGATTCACAGCGAATGTCCCACTCACCGGTCACACCTCCTTTCCTAGGGACGGGCGCGACCCGTTGTCGCGCCCGTCCGTGTCGTGCCTGCCACCTAAAATTACTTGCTTTCGAGCGTGGCGTCTTCCCGTCCCACGATAACGCCCGGCTCGGTGTTGTTCTCCGCAGTCACGTCGATCCGGAAGAAACGCGTCGCATTGTTTATTGTGCCAGCCTCAAACCCGTTCGTCTTCAGATTGAACTGGAAATGTCCACCCACCAACGCCATCGTGCTTTCCGTGTCGCCAACACCGTTGAAGTCCTCGGGAAGGTCGTTCACCAGTGTTGATGTCGACCCGGCTTGGGCACGCTCTGTCACATCAATTCGCAGTGTCAAAGCTGGGCCGACCGCGCCTGTCACATCGTTGCCGGCACAGTCGAACAGTTTAACCTTCACCGGAATCGTCTGGCCCACCTTGAATTTGTTGATGGCGTCGAGGTCGGTTTCTATGTCGTTGGCGGCGTTGTCATCCTCCAGGGGAGACTGGAAGGCAATTCGCAACGGCGAGAGCACGGTTACGGTGAAGGAGCATGTGCTCGTGTTGCCGCTCGAGTCCACCGCTGTGCACGTTACCGAATGTATGCCCGGCCCAAGCACGCTACCGGATGCCGGTGTGCAGGTCACGCCAACGACGGGGTCGCAGTTGTCCGTGGCCGTAGCTTCAACAAACGATACATGTCCCAAGCATTCCGCGACGACGACCTGGTTACCTGGACAGTTAATCTCCGGTGCCGTCGTGTCCAGCACGTGCACCATGAAGCCGCAACTGCTCGTGTTGCCGGAGGTATCGGTGGCGGTAAGCGTCACCGGTATGTCTCCCTTGCCCACGGTAGTACCCGGTGCCGGGCTCTGGCTCACCGACGCCACGCCGCAGTTATCCGATGCATTCGCCAGCGACGTGAAGTCCGGCAGTGAGGCCTGACAGTCAGCGCCCACCGAAAGGTTCTGATCGGCGGGGCACGTTATGGTTGGATCAGTAGTATCGGCGATACTCACCGTGAAACTACAGCTGACGCTGTTTCCCGCACCGTCATCCGCGGTCAATGTGATCGTGTAGTCTCCCGGACCCACCAGAGTGCCAGGAGCAGGGTTCTGCGTTACGGTCGCAATACCGCATGGATCGACCACTGTTGCCGAGTCACGATAATCGGGCAATGCCACGTCGCAATTGGAACCGACCGAAATGTTCTGATTGCCAGGACATGTAATCTCCACAGGGCAGTCGGGCTCCTGCGCCTCGCTTGCACCAATGTCGACTATCCGGCAAGGCTCTATCGGGGGACAAGGCACAATATCCACGAAGCGGGGATGGCCGTAAATGTCTATCGGCAGTTGTTCGACAACGTCCCCATCGTCATCTAGGTCGACCAAATCAGTCGGAACGGCGATATCGTCACCCATGTCAACGCCCACCGGCGAAGAAATATCGAGGCGATATGACCCCGGTATAAGAGTCGGGGTGTCATCCCGATGATGCGGCGGTCCCATCGTGAAGTCATCATCCTTCGTGATGGAATCCGTGATATGTATTGTGCTTCGCGGTTCGATGTTGTCGGGACCATTGTCCAAGAAGATAGTGTTAGCCACCGTGCCCGGCCCCGAAATCTCGTGAAACAGACCCACGCCAACAAGCTGGGCATCAGGCGAGCTCTCATCAATCAAATTGTCCGCAATCGTGCAGTTGACGATTTGGAAAACATAAGGAGAAGGAAGATTATCCGTATGAATCCCGCCTGCTTTTTGTCTGGCGGTGTTGCCGTAGATTAGACAATTCCAAATCCATGCATTCGTGAGATTCGAAACATCAATCGCTGCACCAGATTTACCGGTATTTCCATTCAAGATGCAATTGTAAAACTTGACGCTGGGGCAGAAGTTAACTGACGCTCCACCTCCATCGTCCCCCGCATGATTGCGCTCAAACTCACACTTGACAAAGGTAACTTCCGAATACATGCAGTAGGCGCCCGCACCTCGTTGGAGCGCGCAGTTGTTCTCAATTATGCAATTGCTTACGACAAAGTCCGTGACATGGTCGGCAAAGATACCCCCACCAAAGGAATCCGAACCTGATCCATTTGCGACGCCGCCCGATATCGTCAAGCTGTCGAGCAGGGCGTTGCTCGCCGCTATTATCACGTGGTCGGCTGCTGATGACGTGCACGCGATATACTCCGCGTAGCCTGGGTCATCTTGCGGGGGCGGATTGCCACACTCCTCGCATCCGCCGCTGATTGTTACAGTGTGGTTCGCGGTCAAGTCGCGGGCTGCGCGCGTCGACTCCGTTCCGGCGAACCCGCCGTAAACATGCACATTATCGGCAAGGATGAGGCCGGTGCCGCTAACATCGTACTCGCCCGCGGCAATCCACACTTCCTGTGCCCCGCAAGCCTCTGCTGCAGCTATACCTTCCTGTATCGACGTGAACGCTGTTGCCCACGAAAGACCGTCCTCGTTGCAGGAGATGTTTGCCTTATTCACGTAGATGATCGCGGATCCGCAACCTGTGGAAGGCGTATACCACACGTCATTCACGACAGATGGTATCGTGCCTCCGCTTAGCCAAATTCGACCATTGAGAATGGATGCAGCATGTAGACTACGAGCTGCCCAGCGAGAACCGGCGGGTGGAAGCTCAGTCCAATTAGTACCGTCAACCGATCTCCATACTTCGTTATTGCGCCCAAGTACATCGGCGTCGCCACCCATGACATACATGTGACCAGCGTAACCAACGACTGAAAGCGAATGAGATCCCAAATATGGCGCGGTGGCAGCCGCTTGAGTCCAGTTCGCACCGTCCGTCGAGTACCAGACATCAAAGAAATTCTGCGGGTTCGGGACTGCATTCGATTGCGTCCCGCCAAGTATCCACATCCTGGAATCGAACGCCACACCCGCCAAGTTGTATCGAACCGCCCAATTTGCCGCCGCAGTCGCCTGAATCCAATTGGTCCCATCTGACGAGTACCAAACGTCATTTAAGGGTAGACTCCCTGCATTGCCAATTCCTCCAGCTAGCCATATCTTGTCGCTGCAAACAAAACTTGCGAAAGCACTGCGTACGGACCACGCCGCAGCGCCAGTTGCCACAGTCCATGAAAGGCCGTCCGTCGAGTACCACACGTCATTGAGGGAGCTTCCGCCATTGTAGCCCCCGATTACCCATATTGCGCCGCTAAACACGACACTCGCGTGCGACCGGCGCGCCCCCCACGGCGCGCTTGCAGTGACTTGTGTCCACGTTGCACCGTCGGAAGACGACCAAACATCATTGTAGTGGGTACTACCACTTACACCCCCCATTACCCAGAGCTTTCCGTTGTGGGAAACCATCGTGTGGCCCCATCTCGCTGACCAGCCTGCTGCCGCTGTGGCTTGAGTCCATTCAGATCCGGCTTGCGCGTTAGCGGGGAGCGCGTGAATCAGCGCGCAAGACAGCAGGACACCCAAGGTGATGAAGCGAAGACCGCACATCGTTCTGCACCTTCCGACATGCAGCATACTCGATGCACGTCGATTTAGAGGTTGCCTTCTAGATTGTCCGGACATACAGCCTCCCCTCTCGGCCAAGTCGGCCTCGTTGCCTTACTGCACCCCTCACCACTTCCCCAAACCCCGTCGAACGAAACGGCACTTCTATAGTTGAAACGTGTGCTGCCGCGTGGTCGGCCCGCGAAATTGCAGTGCTTGCAGTACTACTAACCCCACGACATCACGTTTTGAGCTACCGGAATTGCAGAGACGAGTACTCGCGATGGATCCAATCCAACTGCAATTCCGCAAAATCGATTTGATAGCTGACTACTCGGAAAAACGGAAGAAGTGCGAACGACCATGAAGGCGAGTGCAGACAAGAGAAGGCACCACTTAGGCTTTGCCCCCTGCTCTCGCGCATGGCGCTACGAGTTAAACTTGTGGCGAGATTCATTCCGGCCCCATCCCCCACAACACCGTCTCCACCCCCGCGGAATGTTGCAAGCCCTCTCCGGAACTTGGGAAGAAACTAGCACGCATGCATCAATCTGTCAAGTGGTAAATGTGGGCGTGCCACGCGAGCCATACATGCTTTTCACGCATACAAATAATACAGACGAATCATCAAGAAGGTCACGGACAAGTCGCGGCTATGGGAATCTTATGGCCCTGCCGCGACTGGACTGCTTCGGCAGTAATTGCCTCGCATTTTGCCTTGCGAGTGTCATCACGGGGCTGCAGTAATTCGCGGTTAGGCGAGGATATCTTTCACAACGATTCCCGCCACGTCCGTGAGTCGGAATCGCCTGCCTTGGTACGGGTACGTCAGTTTCTCGTGATCGAGGCCGAGCTGGTTCAGGATTGTCGCGTGGAGGTCGTGGACGTTCACGGGGTTCTCGACGATGTTGTACGAGAAGTCGTCGGTCTCGCCGTAGACCATTCCGGGCTTGATGCCGCCACCGGCCATGAATATCGCGAAATTCTTCGGGTGGTGATCACGGCCATAGTCCGTGGCCGTCAAGGTTCCCTGGCTGTAAATTGTGCGGCCGAATTCCCCGCCCCAAATGACGAGCGTATCGTCGAGCATGCCGCGTTGTTTCAGGTCCGAAATGAGCGCGGCAGTGGGTTGGTCCGTGTCCTTGCACTGGCCGGGGAGTTCCTTCGGCAAGGTCGTGTGCTGGTCCCAGCCCATGTGGTAAAGCTGGATGAAACGCACGCCGCGTTCGGCCAGACGCCGCGCAAGCAGGCAGTTTGCCGCATAAGTGCCGCGCGTCTTCGATTCGGGGCCGTACATCTCGAACGTGCTCTCCGGTTCTTGCGACAGGTCGGTCAATTCGGGCACCGACGTCTGCATGCGGTACGCAAGTTCGTATTGCTCGATGCGCGTTACGATTTCCGGGTCCTGATACTCCGCGTGGGTGTCGTGGTTCAACGCCGCGACGTCGTCGAGCATTTTGCGGCGTAACACCGGATCGACACCGGACGGATCGGACAGGTACAACACTGGGTCTCCGGTGCCGCGGAACTTCACGCCCTGATACACCGACGGCAGAAACCCGCTGCCCCAAAGTCTGTCGTACAGCGGCTGGCAACTGGGGCGCCCGCTGCCGCGCGAACTGAGCGCTACGAACGCGGGAAGGTCGCGGTTCGAGGAGCCGAGTCCGTAGCTCACCCACGCGCCCATGCTCGGACGGCCCGCGATTTGAAACCCGGTCTGGAAGAACGTCATCGCCGGATCGTGGTTGATCGCATCGGTATGAATGGTCTTTACGATGCAGATATCGTCCGCAATATTCGCGATATGCGGAAGCAGTTCCGAAATCCACGCGCCGCCCTGGCCATACTGTTGGAACTTGAAGATCGACGGCGCGATCGGGAATCGCGCCTGCCCCGAGGTCATCCCCGTAAGGCGCTGCCCCATGCGGACGGAATCGGGCAGGTCCTTGTCGAACATGTCCTTCATCACCGGCTTGTAGTCGAACAGGTCCAACTGCGATGGCGCGCCCGACTGGTGCAGGTAGATCACGCGCTTGGCCTTCGGCGCGAAGTGCGGCGCTCTCGGCGCCATTGGGTCTTCGCGCTCCAACGCGAAGAGTTCGGGGTTCAACAGCGATGCGAGCGCCGCGGTGCCGATGCCCGTTGCGCAGCGGCCAAAGAACTGCCGGCGATTGATGTGGAGTCGGTGTTCGAGAATCGGGTCCATGTCGTTATTCCCGTGTTATCGCTTCGTCCATGTTCAGCATGACGGAAGCGAGCATCGTGTACGCGGCCAATTCCGGGGCCGGAATGCCGACGCTAGGCTTCGAGTCGCCGACCTCCAGCAATTTGGCCGCGGATTCTTGATCGTGGATGAAGTGGGACTGGTAGTCGTTCAGCGCCGCCAGCAGGACTTGTTCCTTCTTCGCGTTCGGTGCGTGCGCCATGAGCAGCCTGAACCCGAAACGCACCCGATCGCCCGACCGTTCGCCGCCCTCGAGGATCATGCGCTGCCCGAGGAAACGCGCGGCCTCGACGAAGGTGGGGTCGTTCATAATCGCGAGCGCCTGCATCGGCGTGTTGGTGTTTTCCTGCCGCATTGAACACATCTCGCGGCCCGCCGCGTTGAATATCTGCATGTGCGGCGGAAGGATCGTCCGCTTCCAATACGTGTACAAGCCGCGACGGTACAACTTGCCGCCCGTGTCCTGTACGTAGAAGTTTGTGTCGTACTCGTCCATATTCTGGAACGTCAGCGCCGACCACAGGTCTGCGGGCTGGTACGGCTTCACGGGCGGCCCTCCAATTTCCGGATTGAGCAGCCCGCTGACCGCGAGCGCCTGATCGCGAATGATCTCGGCCGGCAGACGCGTGCGCGGCGCGTGACTCAACAGGACGTTTACCGGGTCCTTCTCCTGCTTCTCCTGGGTTGTCTTCGAGCTCTGACGATACGTCGCGCTCATGACGATCCGCTTCTGCATAGCCTTCACGTCCCAGCCCGAATCGACGAACGTTACCGCAAGCCAATCGAGCAGTTCGGGATGTGTCGGAAGCGTGCCCTGCGTGCCAAAATCCTCGCTTGTTTTCACGATACCGTGGCCGAAGTACATCTGCCAATAGTGGTTTACGCGAACGCGCGCCGTAAGCGGATGTTTCGGATCGACGAGCCACTTCGCGAATCCGAGGCGGTTCTTGGGCAACGACTCGTCCATGGCGCCCAACGACGCGGGCACGCCCGGGTACAGCCGCTCGGATTTGTCGGGCTTGTCGTAGACGCCGCGAGCCAACTTGTACACCTCGCGCGGCGTCTCCATCTCTTCCATCACCATCGTCGTAATGATGGACTTGTTCAAGACATCGAGCTGCGACCGCACGCCTGCCGCTTCGGCGCGTTTTGCCCGCCAAACCTCGTCGCGTTCGCGAAACAGCGTCGTGAGCCGCCGCTGGTCCTCGGCGTTGCGCTCTTCCGTCGGCGTCGCCAGCAGGTCCATCATCGCGAGCACACCCTGTCCATCATCGGGAACAAGGCGGAAGTAATAGCCGGTTTCGCCGCCGTAGTTGGCAATCTTAAGAAGGACGTCGTGTGTTCCCTCCTCCAGGAACAGCGTCAGCTTTTCCTGGTCCGGCGCGGCGATACGGCCGACATTGTTCGCCAGCCGCACCTGGCCGTCGACCCATACTTTGATGGCGTCGTTACTGCCCAACGCAAATGTGATCGCCGTCGACACGTCGACCTTGATGGTGCGGTGCAGGTAATGGACCGACGGGTCGCGCGTGTCGAAACGATTCACTTGGCCGTCGGTCCAGTCGGGTCTCTCAGTCCAACGCAGCGAGCCGTCGCCATACGTGCGCGCCGGGTCATACCCTTCCTCCGGCGGGAACGCCGTCTCGAGCAACGTGTTGGTCGGAACATCGGCCTTCAGTGGGCCGACAAAATGCCATGGACCGAGTTCCTGCTGCGTCCAGCGAACGATCGCCTGTGACGGCGATTGCGAGAGTCGGAACTTGCCGATGCTATGACCCGCGTGCGGCGACTCGTGGCGCAGGGTGACCGTGACGCGATCGCCCGGCTTTATGGCGGTGGCGTCTTCGAGCACGAACACTGCCACCCTGTCTTCGCGTTGCTGCGGTGACCCGGTCGCCCAGCCGGTGGCCGGGTCCGCGTCTATTGCGTTGCGCACGGAGTAGTCGCCGCCGGTTTGCGCGTAGTCCGCGAACGCGGCGGATACCCGCACCGGTTCGATCTTGTCGGGGGAGTCCGCGCTCGAACGCCCGACTTCAAAACCGCTCAACACGACGTTGCCGTCTTCCCCGCGGCCAGGGCCGTTTTGGGGAAGCGACGGGTCCGTCAAGACGTCGAGTTTGATCGCGCCAATCGGACGCGTCGCGACGAATGTTATGGTGTACACGTCTTTTTCTGCGACCGCTCCGCCGGCGAGAAACGACTTATCCTGCTGCGGGGCAAGCTCCGCGCCGCTTTGCGATACGGCGTTCGCGATGTCCACCGCCTGCCAATCCAACTCGGCAAATTTACGCCCGAGTTCCTCTTCCCACGTTGATTGCAGCGAATCCAGGCGCGTGTCCGGCCCGGACAGTTGGTCCTCGAGCGCCGCCAGGCTCGCGGTAAGGCTGGTCTTCTTTGCCGCCTGCTCCGGCGTGGGCACTTCGACGAACGGTTTGTCGTTGCCCTGCTCGCGGCCCTTGCCTTCCTCGGGCACGTTGCTGAAGAACGCGTAGAGTTGGTAGAACTCGCGCATGCTGAACGGATCGAATTTGTGATCGTGGCAGCGCGCACAAACCATCGACAGACCCATGAACGCAGTGCTCGTGGTCACCACGCGATCGGCCACATACTCGACGGCGTATTCCTCCGGAATGATGCCGCCCTCGCCGTTAATCCGGTGGTTGCGATTGAAACCCGTGGCGATGCGCTGTTCGAGTGTCGCGTCGGGCAGCAAATCGCCCGCAAGCTGCTCGGTCGCAAACTGATCGAAAGGCATGTTGTC
The DNA here is from genome assembly GCA_013359265.1 of Candidatus Hydrogenedentota bacterium. Classification (NCBI taxonomy): domain Bacteria; kingdom Pseudomonadati; phylum Candidatus Hydrogenedentota; species Candidatus Hydrogenedentota bacterium. The sequence continues at coordinate 65,069 of JABWCD010000035.1, read as the reverse complement.
GTTGTACGCCTTGATCACCCAATCGCGCCACGGCCACATAATGCGCTTGGTGTCGCGCTGGTAGCCATTCGTGTCCGCGTATCGGGATACGTCGAGCCAGATAAACGACATCCGCTCGCCGTAATGCGGCGACGCCAACAAGCGATCGACGACCTTCTCGTACGCGCTGTCGCTCGTGTCCGCCAGGAACGCGTCCACCTCGGCCGGTGACGGCGGAAGCCCCGTCAAATCAAGCGAAACGCGGCGGAGCAAGGTCTCCTTGTCGGCTTCTTCCGCGGGGGTCAAACCGGCGCGTTCGATGCGTTCGAGGATGAACCGGTCTATCTCGTTACGGCACCACGCCTCATTCGACACCTTCGGTAGCGCGGGCTTCTGTGGCGTAATAAAGGCCCAATGCCCCTGCCACACGGCGCCCTGCGAAATCCACATCTTGACGATCCCGAGCTCCCGTTCGCTGACATGCAGCTTCGATTCCGGCGGCGGCATCACCTCCGCGAGATCGGGATGGCCCAGGCGCTTCATGATCTCGCTCGAATCCGGGTTGCCCGGCACAATGAGGTCCAAACCGTCCTTGGTCTTGCCGAACAGACCTTCCTTCGTATCGAACCGAATGTCCCGTTTGCGCGTATTGGCGTCCGGGCCGTGGCAGGGGTAACAATTAACAGATAAGATGGGGACGACGTCGCGGCTGAATTGGACCGTTCCCTCCGCGCGAACAGCCATCCGCGACGCGGCGACTGTGGCGACCAGGGCTACTGCGATTCGCCCGAGCCGAACCATACTTCTGGTCGTGAGCAACACTCTAGACTCCTGCTCCCCCGCAGCAATCAATCCCTCGTCAGCGGCCAAAACGATAACCGTAGACCGTGTCAGGAATCAATTTGGACCCGGAACCGCCAATTGTCCGTAGCGGGGCCTGTGTTGCGGATGAAAGTGCCCACGAGTCACGCGTACCATACCGACGAACGAGTTTTCGCGCGGCCGTCGAGTAAATAGGGGCGAATCGTGGGCACGAAACAAGGTGCGATACTGGCCATTCACGGGGGTCCGAAGGCGGTAGGTTCGGACGGAACGGACCGCTGGCCGCTTATCGAAAAGGAAGACGTGAGCCGGCGCATTGGTGCGTTGCTCGACGCCGGCATCATCACGATTGCGGACGGGACCGGCATCGTCGCGGAGTTTGAGGCAGCCTACAGGCAACTGGTGGGGACGAAGTACGCCCTCACCATGAACAGCGGGACGGCGACGCTGCACAGCGCGTACTTCGCCGCGGGGGTAGGACCCGGCACCGAAGTCATCGTGCCGAGTTACACCTGGCACGCATCTGTGACGCCCATCCTGCACTGCGCCGCCACACCCGTCTTCGCCGATATCGACCCGGCCACGCTCGTCATCGACCCCGCGGATATCGAACGCAAAATTACCGATCGGACCCGCGCCATCTGTGTGGTGCACACGTGGGGTAACGTCGCCGACATGGATCGCATTATGTCCATCGCGCGTGCGCGGGGCATCGCCGTGATCGAGGACGCCTCCCACGCCCACGGCGCGTCGTACAAGGGACGGCCCGTTGGCAGTATCGGCGACATCGGGTGTTTCAGTATGCAGGGCGTGAAGGCCGTGAGCGGGGGAGAGGCGGGCGTCGCGACAACAAACAGCCCCGAGTTGTTCGATCGAATGGTGTTGCTCGCGCATTTCGGACGTGGCCCCAAGGGCGAAGGAAAACATACTTTTGATTCCATCGGCGATATGAGTCTGGGCGCGAAGTACCGCCCGCACGTCTTCGCAATCGCCCTGGCGTCGTCGCAATTGGAGCGGCTTCCGGAACTCAATCGCCGGCGAACGCACAACTACGCAATCCTTAACGATCTGCTGCGCAATGTCGAAGGGATTGAAGTTGTGGATCCCGCCCGCGGCTGCGTACGCGCGGGGTATCTCGAATTCAAGTTCAAGGTGGCGCGGGACGTGTTGAAGCGGGTACCCCTCGAACGAATCGAGGCCGCGCTCGTTGCCGAAGGCGCACCGTTTCAAAAGGACCGCTACAGCAGCATGAATTTTACCTACGGTCTGCTGCACCAGGCGCCGCTGTTCACTACGTTCGATCGCAGGACACTTGGCGGTTGCTTCTACGACCCGATATCGTATCGTGGCCCTCAATCGGCGGTGGCGTTGCCCGTCACGGAGGATGTCTGCTCGCGCCTCCTGAGCACGTATGCGTTCGTCGACGTAGAGGAATCGTACCTGCGCGAATTGGCAGACTCGTTCACGAAAGTCATGGGCAACATCGACTCACTCTAATGTCGTGAGTTTAAAATGCGCAGCATTTGTCGTGCTCGTGCTCGTGCTCGTAATCGTAATCGAGCTTTCGAACTCCCGCGTAACTTCTATGGGCATTCGACTTTTCGAACGAATTTGGGATTCATAACGCTAGCGGTTCCCGTCAATCGATTTTGTTGATGTTTGTAGCGCCCGGTCTCCGTGCCGGGCGGTATTCCGCGTGACTGGGACCGCCAAATTAAAATGACGCAGACCACTCGTGTCATGAGTTTGAAATTCTTTGCAGAAGACTGCCCGTACGGGCATCGCGCTCAAAGTCCCCCTTTGAAGGGGGATTATATACTTGAAGCAAGGCAATAATCGGCGTATCATTCGCCCATGCTCGATACAATTAAGCGGATACGATTCTACCTACAGGATCATCCAATCGCTTGGATTCTTGCGGTTGGCTTCGCCATTTTTAGCGCCCCCGGCTCTTGGGAGCCTTGGGGAAATATAATGGCAAGCATCACATCGACTGAGTGGCGAATCTTCTTTGGTGCCATTGCGATTGCGTTCATTGTTGGGCCGTATTTTATCGAAAAGATACAACGGCGCAGTCTGAGTTTGAGTAAAGCAAAACGAATCATCCGGCAAATTCTCGACAAACACCTGTTCGATTCGTCAATGCCTGAATATTCTGACACCGAGTTTACGTTCAAGTACACAATTAAGTATGCCTCTAACTCTCAAACTGATTACTACATAAATTGCTACAAGGCCGACGATAGTTATGTTCGGATAAGCTGCGGTTGGGCATTTTCTGACTTCGAGATAGGGGCTTTCGCAAAACAAACAAACGCTCAATTACTCAGGCTCTTTGCCCATATACGCTTGGAGGTAGCGAGGGGAAAACTGCGCCACGTCATAAAGACAGAACTAGACCCGACGCACCCAGAAAATAAACCCGGCTTTCACGTATGGCGCGACGTACAATTAGTCAGAAATTTTGACGAGCTTTTACACGACGCAATATACGATGTTGAGGCTGGCTACAGCAGCATTTGGGCGATATTGGCAATTGAATTGCCGGAACTTTCTAAACCGGCTCAACAGCCAAAGTTGACGCCACCGCGAAAGAGCGCGCCACGCAAAGGCGCAGTGCGGCGATCACGTAATTAACTCTTACGAACCGCTTGCAACCAACGTCCTATATCCCAACTTTTCCGCCTCAATCAGCTTGAGCAACGTATCCCGAAACAAGTACGGGTTCTTTCGGTTGTTAAACCGGAACTCAAATTCATCCAAGTACGCCGGTAGATGTTTGGCGCTAATCTGATGATACGAACCAACCACAGACCGCTTGAAAAGCGAGAACACGCCTTCAATCGTATTCGTATGCACATCGCCGCGCACCCATTCGTCCGCTTCGTGGTTGACCGTCTCGTGCCGCGTGTTGGCGTCTGTAATGCCTTTGTACCCCGCGTGGCCGTCCGTGAAGATTGCTTCCGTGTCGGGATGCGCGGTATCGAATACAAACTTATGAAGCGTTTTGCGATCCGCGCGTTTGTCCACTTTCAAGCGCACATCGCCGCCGCGTTCGATTGCGCCAAGCACCATCTGTTTATGGCCCGTGAAACCGCGTCCTCGACCGCGAGCACGGCCACCAAGATACGTTTCGTCGCACTCAACCGTCCCGCTCAATTGCGCTTCGTTTACGTCCTTCACGGCAGCGCGGATGCGATGGCAAAGATACCACGCGGTTTTGTACGCCACTTTCAGCGTGCGCTTGAGTTGATTCGCGGAAATGCCTTTGCGCGATTCGCACATGAGGTATACTGCGGCGAACCACTTCCGCAAGGGAAGATGCGAATCGTGAAAGATTGTTCCGGCAGTAGCCGAAAACTGATAGCGGCAACCGTCGCAATCGTACTGGTCACGTTTGATGATTTTGGATATGTTAGTGCAACCGCAACGCGGGCATACAACGCCGTCCGGCCAGCGTAGTTCCGTGAGATAATCACGGCACTTGTCCTCGGAGCCGAAAGTATCCATCATCGTGATTAGGTCGATTGAGCGATTGTCAGACATGGAGTAATCCTTATGCCACGCAAGCCAAAGAAGGCACGCGAGTTGACGACCGACGAAGTGATGAAGCGCCTGTTTCCGAAAGAAGTACGCATGGAACTAAAGCGCGTTGCGCATGAGAATGACGCGCAATCAGATAAGCGAAAGAGTAACCATTCCAATAAGTAATCGTTGCCATGCGCACATCATACAGGATTGCCCACCTTGTGTCAAGTAGATAATCCCCCTTTGAAGGGGGATTTAGGGGGATGTGTGATTGTGCCCCAACGGATCTTGTAGAACTGATTTCAAACTCGGGACTCTAGGGCGCGAGTTCGTATAGTTCGACGTTCGCGAGGTCGACTGCGATCGGCTTCCCGACAGTGAGATCGAAGCCTACACCCGTGTAGTGTCCGTCAGTGATGGACTTTCCACCGGTCGAAGGCAGCGTCAGCACCTTTTCGAAAGTCTGCCAATCTGTTTCGAGTTTGCAGACCGCATTCGGGTTGGGCGCGCCCTCGGCGACAGCGGCCTTCCCCGGCGCGCCGGACGATTCGAACAACTCGTATCCCTTACCCTTTACTGCGACGATGCCCGGCGTCTTCGCGTCGTAACTGTGCCACATGATCGGCACGAGATCGATTCCCGCCTCGCTGCACCGCGCGCGGAACCGCAGCAGGACTGTCTTGCCCGCGAACCGATGTACGTCCTGGATTCCGAAGTATTCGAGAAATGTATAGCGCACGGCGCCCTTGTGGTGTTCCTCGCCCCAGTTCTCGGGTGCGACGCTCCACGACACGCGAAGAAACCGCTCGGGCGAATCTGCGTCGTTCGTGCCGCGCTTAATCACATCATAGGTCGCAGTCGCGCCTACTCCCGGCCCGCCATACCAGTGCTTCGGAATCGAGTCCGCCGGCACGCCCACCGTCGTTGTCGTGACACTCTCGCCCGTGTACGAATCCCACTGCGCGAAATCGCCGTTGATCATTGCGTTACTGCCAACGCGACGCAGCGGCAACGCCGCGAGCAATACGCGCGACGTTGGCTTGTCCGTTGGTGACGGCAGCGAGTCCAACACGACGGCGAGTCCTTTCGACAGATTCGACCCGCTGCACGGTGAAATCACATCGAAGAAGCCCGGCGCGCCGGGCAACTGCTCCGGCGCGATCAGCGCCCCTGGTTTGGCTGTCTGCGTAACCGATCGCTTTGACAGCACGCCGCCAATCGTAAGCACCGTGCCGACTTCATTTTCTCCCCGGTACAACGCTGCGATCGTCGATGGCGCGATGAACTCGCGTTTCCACGCGCCGTTCGCGTCGCGCCACGAATGGTAGGTCCCGGCCGGTTCCGAATCCGCCGGCAAGGGGTCGCCGTACTTGTGCACGTTATACATGTGCATGACGTGTACCTGGCCGGACGCATCCACGGTCATGTCCGTTGCGTACGCAATATTGCCGACCGGCGATTCCGCAACGCGCTCGCGAAGGGCAGGCGCAACCTCTCCGATCCTGTAGTACAAGTACCAAACGATGTTGTACGAGTTTTCGTCGCCGCCGTCGGGACAGTTCGTCGCGATGACGTGTACGCCCTGTTCATCGGGCACGAGGATTGGATACGTCCACGCCGTCTTCGGCTTCGTCTCCACCTGGCCTTCCTGCATCGTTGCCAATGGCGACCACGTGAGCGTCGCGAGATCGAGACTGCTGATGTACATCGTGTAGCTCGGCGTGCTGCAGAATGCGAAGTACAGCGTATCGCCGCGAATCGCGACTCCGGGATAGAACGCGTTCGTCATGTCCGGGTGTGGCGGCAGCGTCTCGAAGTCGTCGATCGCGCCCGGCGTTTTCCCGCGCAAGATAATGATCGGCTTTTCCCATTGGTTGTACACGACGATCACGCGGCCGGAAGCATCGAGCAGCACCAGGGGCGGTTGGTACACGCCCGCTAACTCCGCGCCCTTCACCCAACCACCGTCTCGCCGCTTGTACACGACGCCATGGCTCGTCTCCGGCGAGTCGCCCCAGAGGCCCACCGTGTAGTACGCGCTCCCATCGAACGCGATCTTCGGCGCGCAGTATCCCCAATACGGGCTGACCCACGAGTCACCGCGCGCCACTTCTTCGACAATCCATCCGCTCGGGCTGGCAAACGCCGATGCCACGAATAGGAACGCGAAGGCTACGACAACTTTTCTCGCCAGTACTCCCGGCAAGTTCTGGACGTCGATGTGAAGCTTCATTGTTGGAATTGCGTTTCCTTCCACCTGTCAGACTCAGTACCATGGCGCGCGCCGGAGACACGCATGCCGCTGACCAACAAACGCGACGGACTCTCGACTTCGCAACAAATTCTCTTCGGCCTCGGAACCTTGGGGATCGAGGCGCCGCAGACCATTATCGTCCAATTGCAGTTGTACTTCACGAAGTACCTCGGCTATCCCGCGTCGATACTCAGCAACGTGCGCGGATTTTCGATCATCCTCGATGCGCTCACCGATCCGCTCATGGGCTATATTTCGGACCGGACCGTCAGCCGGTTCGGCAGGCGCATGCCGTACATCGCGATTGGGTCACTGTTTTTCGCGGTCGGCGTTATCGGAATGTGGTACGCCCCCAAGGGCCTGACCCCCGTGCAATTCTACGCGTACCTCGTCGCGATGCAGGTGATCTACACGGTCGGCTTCACGATGACTACGATTCCCTACGCCGCGCTCATTCCCGAGTTGGCGACGGATTACGAGGCGCGGACGCGAATCGTCTCGTGGCGGCAGGCCGGCACGTATGTGGGCACGAGTTGGGGCGGACTCATTCGCGCCTACGCCACGTGGCGCGGCGACGACATTCGCGGTTTTCAGGAATTCGCTGTGTTCGCCAGCGTGCTCATGATGGCGTGCCTCTGGGTATTCGTTCTCTTTCTCAAGGAACCCGCGCTCTCGCCGGAACAAATCGCGCGCATGCGCGCGCGCCGCGCGGCGGCAGGTTCGTTTCTGGCGACGCACGTCGCGGGGCTTGCCCGTTCCCTCTCGTTCACTTTGCGCGACCGGCAATTCGTCGTGCTGTTCCTCGCCAATTTCGTCGCGCAGGCCGGCATCCTGGCGGGACTATGGATGTACACCTTCCTGCTCGACGATTGGTTCGGCAAGACGTGGAACTCGCCGTTTGCTCAGGCTGTGCTCGTGGGACCGTTCAGCATTTTTCGCGACGCGTTCTTTCTCTATATCTTCTTTGCCATCGGCTGTGGCGTATTGTTCCTGCCCGTTTGGAACCGGATTGGCCGGTATTACGAAAAACGCACCTGCCTTATCGTCGGAATCCTCGGCGTCGGATGCGTGTACGGCGCGAGCTACTTCCTGTTCGCGCCGAAATCGTTTCCGTTGCTCGTATTCTATTGTCTGCTGCAAGCCTTCTTTTACTGCGCTGTCTATGTCTTTCCCGCGTCCATGCTCGCCGACATCGCGAGCTACAGCGAATGGAAAACCGGTGAATCGAACGACGGCGTCTTCTACGGCGCCAACTCGTTTCTCGTGAAGATGTACAACGCCGCTGCAATCTTCTGGACGGGATTTGCGCTCGATCATGTGATTCGATATCAGCCCGGCGAAGGGATCGTCCAGTCCGCGGAGACCTTGCACCGGATGCGCGTGCTTTACGCATTCCCCGCGTTCGCGCTCGCATTTCTTGCCGCGCTCATTCTGACGCGTTACACGCTCGACCGCAGAACCATGGATCGGGTTGCGCGCGAACTCGAAGCGCGAAGAGCCGGGCGGTCTGTGGCGCCCGAGTAGAATTCGCCCAGTGGCGGCGCGTTACATCACGCCGTACCAGCCGTATTGCGTTTTCGGTACAAGCACGAAATTGCCAACCGCCTCCGGATACCACGTGTTCGGGTTCCGCTTGACATGATCGTCCGTCGCCGTTACGCCGACGAAATACATGCGGTTCATTTCGGGAACGCTCCAATCCAATTCTGTCCGCGCAAGGTCCTTCGAAAACACGGGACGTGTCCGTGCGCGGTCCTCGTATACTCGCAGCCGGTAGCGGATGCGTCCGCCGTTTCGCTTTGCGCTCGGCGCCCAGCGCAGGCGGACGCGTTGTTTGCGCAGGCGCAGCGGCGGCAACACGATCGGCATCATCGGCGGGTAGTCTTCCTCGCCACCCATGTACCACGAGTAATACGCAAGCGATCCCCAGTCGCCAAACGAGTACCCGAGCAGGCGATATCCATCCGCGGTCAGGAGTTCTTCCGGCGTGTACGCGAAATGCGCCATGGGAAACGCGTCGGCGTAATACGGGTCGCTCTGTAAGACGGCGACATTAACAACTTCGCCGTCCCGCTCGGGCTGCGCGGCGCCGAACATCAGCGCGTCCGCAAGCCGCCATTTCCCGTCGTACTTCGCCTCGCACGTCACGTGATGAAACACGTCGCGCCGGCGGCATTCGATGCCCGCTGCCTGCAACAGCGCGACCGTGATCGTGACCCCCTGCCCACAACGTCCGTCATGAAGTTCGAGCAACTCGACCGGGTCTTCGATCAATTCGCCTGTGTTCGGTTCGACCGGCTGCTGAATCGGATTGTAGTAAATCGCCTCGCTCACGAATCCGCAAATGCGGGCCACGCGCTCCCTGTCCGTGGCCGCTCCTTTCAGCAGCCGATCGACGATGTCGCACAAGTACTTCTTTTTGTCTGTGTCGCGAAGCCGCTTGCGTACGCACGCAATCCGTTCCTGATCGTAGTAGGAGACGGTCCCCTCCATGTTCGTAGTGGGCGGCGTCCACGGCATCATGTCGAAGTACACGCTCCGATCCAGTCCCAGTGACCGCGCGCTGAGCCGGACGTGGTCGTGTTTGTTCCAGCGAAAGTTGTAACGGACCGGCATGTGCGATATCTCCAACGACGCTTCGAACGAACGTTGCTAGCGAAGTCTCGTAAACACGCGACGTGCGTTGACGCCGAGAATCAGTTCCTTATGGCGATCGGAAATGCTGCTCAACGTGACTCGGCCCACCTCGAACCCGAGATCGAACATGGGGAAGTCCGATCCATAGAAAATCTTTTCCGCGCCGACGAGGTCTATTAACGCTTCCAGCGCGCCGCGGTGCGCAGCCGAACCCGATACGTCGACGTACAGATTGGGCGTGTGCCGAACGCGTTCGTACAGTGTTCGTCCCACCGGATTGCGCCCGTCCCATGAACACGCGTGCGCCATGATGAAGATTGCGTCCGGATATCGCCGCGCCACGTCGTCCCAGCGATCATGCCCGCCGCCGTGAACCAGGACGGGCAGGCCGTGCGCGCTCGCGAACGCCAGGCTCTCGGCATACCCCGGTTCGTGCAACTGCGCACCGTGAAGTTGGCAGTGAAGTTTAAGCCCCACGAATCCTGAATCGCCGGCGAACAGGCGCGTAAGATCGTCGAGAGACTCCTCCGGATAATTAGGATTCACGACCGCGTATCCAAACAAGCGGCCTCGGCCCGCCGTGATTGCCTCCGCAGTCTCCACGTTCCCGATCCGCGTCTCGCCATGAATCGCCGTGAAGCTGCTGAAAATCATCCTGTCCACGCCGCATCGATCCATGCTCGCGATACATGCCTCGGGACCCTTGACTGGAGTGGTTGTGCGCTCCCACGAGCCGATGTGCGCGTGGACGTCAATCACGTCGAATCGCCGGCGCTCGTTGGCGTTAGTTTGCGAAGCGGGCGGTGATTGCATTCCAAAAAGGCGCGCCGCATTATCGCCAGCAACCGCTCGAAACTCGTGCTCGCCAATTTGCGCAGCGCGCATCTGCCCGACGACACATTCGGCGGCGCGTCTCGGCAGGCCGGTGCCAAACAGCAGTTGCTTCGCCAGCCCCGCGGACACCAACTGTTCCAGGGCATCCGGCGGGTTGAATGCGTGCAGTTCGGCATTAAGATTGGGCAACTCGGCCAAGAGACAGGGAAGCGCCCGAACGTCGCCAACGGTTGCACCGATGATAACTATGTTCAGGCCCGGATGCTCACGCGCGATCTCGCGTATGCTGTCCCACGGGATGATCGACTCAGACCAATGACGCGGCCCAAACTCGATCATCAACGGAAGCGACGCTTCCTCGAGGGCCGAACACAGTGGCCCGATGCACCATTCGCGCAAATCATACAGGTGATAACGCGGAAAAATGCGGACCGCGCGAACACCCGCATCTCGCGCTTGCCTCACCCAGTCCGAAGGGCTCGGAAGATCGCCCGCGTAGGACGGCGCCATGACCCAGCACGGGTACAAATTCTGGTGGCCCGCCACAAGCCGGTTCAGCAACGCATTCCCCGCGACGATATCCGCCTCGGCCGCCACCGCGTGATGGACCAACGCCGCCCCAATCCCCAGCCGTTTCAGTTCCCCCTGTAACTGGCCGACATCGTCAAAACACGCGCCGCCACCAGCAAACCGCCCCAGCACCACGTTTACATCGACCAACCCCATGCAGGTCTCCAGATCAAGGGTGTCAGCCTAGCATGGCATCAAAAATCGACTCAAAATCCGCTCGCATGCCAACCCGGTGAGGGCGCGTATCGCTACAACTCGTCACGCCATCGGCGCTTGGCACATACTCGAAATCGCCGTAGAGCACCGGCGCCTGGACGGCTACGCTGGAAGTTCGATGATGGAGACCATTGATTCTCGGAGTGGCAAGAGAATCACGCCGGAGAGCAAGACTAATCTGCGGGCAGTCCGCATTCTCACCGGCCGGGCGCTCGCGAATGAAAGTGAAATGGTCGGGGTGAGTGGATTCGAACCACCGACCTCTTCGTCCCGAACGAAGCGCGCTAAACCGGGCTGCGCTACACCCCGAACCGACCGTTTGAACACATAGTCTACGTTTCTACCGCGAGGACTGTCAAACTTACGACCTGAAACCGGTTGACAGCCGGATGGATTGCGGGGACAATTGGGGTGGTTCGAACCATGAACAAGGAGTTATGGCGCAATGGCGCGAGGCGACCACATTCGGGTCTTTCGGCGGGGCTACTGGCACCACGGTATCGACTGTGGAGACGGCACCGTCATTCACTACACCGGTGAGCTGTTCAACCGCGCGAACGCCGCCGTGCGCCGAACATCAATGGAGCAGTTCGCCAAGGGTGGACGGGTTCGCGTCGTAAAGTCGAAGTCGACCTATGACGTGGACGCGATTATCGAGCGTGCGCACAGCCGTCTCGATGAGATGCGGTACAGCACGGTGCTGAACAATTGCGAGGGTCCGCCGCGCCATTACGGCCGCCACCACCTTGGCCGTGGCAGCCGTGACTGTGGCGGGAACCATTGCCGCCGTGCGCGCGATGGCTCGCGGACGCGCGTAGCCCGCTTGGATTCGCCTCGTGGTGGTGCTACATTTTGATTGACCGGGTCGATTCCAATCCACTTCAGACTTGTCACCCGCCGACACTGCAACACAGCCGCACCAGTCCATGTCTGGCATCCCCGGCTTTGACTGTCACGCAGGGTAGGAGCATAGTCCCCGCGACGGGAGAGGGTTCATGTGGCGTCACTTCAAGGGGTGGTGTAGTTACCGTTGGGCTGATCTTGTTACCGGCGTTCACAATCGGTCTAAGACAAAGCGTTGGCGCTTTATAGTACAGGCCGAGATTCTCACGCCATATACAGGACATCCCCGGAAATAGCTGCATTCAATCGTTAAGTGTTTTACGGACGTAAGGTTAGGCGGATAGAGAAGTGTAGTGTGTGAGACTTGGGGGATCTTTTTGGTAATTGATGTGGGCGCGTTGGGTGGCCAGAATCAAGGTTGAGATGGCCGTAACTCTAGCCAGAGCAAGGAGACCCACGTATAAAGGCTACCGAAGTAGCGGGTGAGTTGCGGCCGCGCAATGGTCGATTTTCGGGGGAACTTTCCCGCAGCCTTTGTTTACCGACTCAACGCTTCGTGTCTGAGATGGTCTACGGGATACAGGCATCCCAATCCGTGATGCTCACGGAGATCGGCGGGACTCTCGAGGAACGAATCCCGCTGCGCAAAACGGTATACCGATTGGGCGTGCGTCTCTGACGTCAACAGTTTTACGCCTTCTCGTCGCCCGCGCCCGCCCGGAAACCTCGCGCACCCATCCGTCAACTTCGAAAAAACCCCCACGGCGTTTTGGAGCGGCCACCATGCGCCCGTGTCGAACGCCCGCGCGAAGTGTCGACCGTGGTGGAGACTGCACCCCCTTGGTGGCGCTTTTCCTCGCCCACATACTTCTCCCGGGCACCGCATCCCGCTCCGATATCGGCGACTTTTCCGATTGCGCGATTTCGAGGACCGCGTGTACGATAGCGATGCAAGGGTCACTGACGTATACATGGTCGCACGTTGGCTGTCTTCGATTGACACTATTGCGCATGGGGGCTGCGCCGTGGAGGTGTGGGCAATGCCGTCGGTCTTGCTGCGGTTCCGATTTTTGACCATTGTCTGTTTGCTCTTTTTGTTGCACGCCCCGGGCGCTACGGCGCAGTCCGACTCGCCGGACGGTATGTGGGTAGACCTGTCCGGCGTCGACCTAGATACGACTGCGGCCAAGTCGGCCGATCCCGGCACATTCGTTCGCCCCACCGTGTTTCGCCCGCTGTGGCTGGATGAAGCGCTTTTGGACGACGTGCTTCAGTTCGCGCCAATGGAAGATCCAGGCGATCGCGACCGTCTCGCAACGGGCGGCGCGACGATCTGGCTGCCCATGCCCGACGGCACGCACATCGAGTTCGGGTTTGTCGAATCCCCCATAATGGAACCGGAACTCGCGGCCAAATTCCCCGAAATCAAGACCTACACCGCGCATTCAAGGGACGGATCGAACTTGTACGCCCGGTTCGATAAGACGCCGAAAGGGTTTCATGCCATTGTGCTGGGCGGCCGACAAGCGTACATCGATCCAAACACGCGGGAGGGCGTCTACGTATCGTACTTTAGCGACGAATATCCGCGCCATAAAGACGCCGTTGGGTGCAATGTGGAAAGCGAGCTGCGTGTCGATGAATCAAAGGCGGGTCTTGCATTTCATGGCGATACGACGCGCACGTACCGGCTTGCCGTCGCGTGCAGCGGCGAATACGCGCTCTACCATGACGCAACGAGCGCGGAAACCATCGGTAACGCGCTGGCAGCGATCACAACAACAATGAATCGCGTGACCGGTATCTATGAGATCGAACTGGCGATACGATTTATGCTGGTGGCGAACAACACGTCAATTCTATATTGGAACGCCGCGACTGATCCGTTCAATCCTACAGGTACCATCAACCAGATGTTGGCGCAATCCCAGACAACGATTAACAACATCATCGGTGCCGCCAACTACGATATTGGGCACACGTTTGCCGTGGCCGATCTCGGGGGTATTGGGGAACTACAATGTGTCTGCAAGGACAATTCGAAGGCCAGGGGTGTCACCACAAGCTTGGCGCCAATTGGCGATCCGTTCGACGTGGATTTCGTCGCGCACGAAATCGGGCACCAGTTTGGGTGCGAACACACGTTTAACAGCACGAAGGGGAGCTGCAAAGGCAATCGGGCCAAAGAGCGCGCGTTCGAACGGGGCTCGGGCGTCAGCATCATGTCTTATGCGGGGCTGTGCGGCGTGGATGATATTACCTCGCATTCAGCCCCTATATTCCATTCCGAAAGCCTGCGCCAGATTCAGGAATTTCTTGCGACGATCAGTTGCGCGGTCAGCGTGTCTACGGGAAACACGGGACCGATCGTGGACGCGGGCGCCGATTATACGGTTCCGAAGCAAACACCGTTCATTCTAACGGCAACGGGTGACGACGCGGAGGCGGATGCAATCACGTACGCGTGGGAAGAGCGTGACCTCGGCCCCGCGCAAAAGATCGACGATCCTGACAACGGCCGGAGTCCGCTATTTCGTACGTACACGACCAAACTCGATTCGTGGCGCATCTTCCCGAGGCTCGAGTTTATATTGGACGGGAAGCAATACGCCAACCGGTTTGAATTCCTTCCAACGAAAGGGCGCACGATGACCTTTTGGGTCATCGGAAGGGACGGGCGGGGCGGGTTCGGAAGCGATGAAGCGCGCATCACCGTCGACGGTAATTCCGGCCCGTTCAAAGTGAAGTACCCTAACACGCCGGTTGTAATAAAGGGCGGCTCGAAAAAGAAAGTAAAGTGGGACGTTGCCAAAACTAACATGGCGCCGGTGAGCACGCCGAACGTGAAGATTCTACTTTCCACCGATGGAGGGTTGAGCTTCCCGACTGTATTGAAAGCGAGCACGCCAAATGACGGCGAAGAGAAAGTGAAATTCCCCAAGACAGGAACATTGACGGGACGCGTAAAAATTGAAGGCGTGAACAGTATCTTCTTCGATATCTCGGACACGAACTTTGCGATCGATGGCGGATTCAGCTTCGTGGGCGCGTGGCACATGGAAGCCCAATTCGGTACACACTTCGTACTTCACCTGACGTTGCGCGACGACGGAACGTCAAGGCTTTGCGCCGATCCGGACGGAATCGACTCCTGCTCGGAAGGAATCTGGTCAGTCGAAGAAGACGGTACAAGCGGCGCGGTCAGCTTGTTCCCGACGCACGATTACAACTACGAGATTATCGATAACAATACCGTGAATCTTCACAATAAGAATTCGGGCACGTTGGAATACGTCATGACTCGCCTCTAACTCGGCGCAACCGAGCTCATTTCGCTTCCTTCACTTTGAATGCGCCGTCGCCTGTGTCCCTAATCGCGCCGTCGCTCTTTGACGTGACCCTCACCTTGTACCCGCCGCCGGGCGAGAGCGAGTTGGGAAGTTTCCATTTCTGCTTGCCATCGTTCGGTGTCGAGGCTTTAATCACATCTATGACGCCGCCATTCCGCAAAAGTTCCAATTTCACGTTCGCTCCCACGTTCCCCGAAGAGTTCCACTCGATGGCGTGTTTCGTGCCAATTCTCCATTTCTCGCCGCCGTTGGGAACGGTGAGCGTCAACGACCCTGCGGCCCCGCCGCTTATGGCGCGCCACACGTCCTGATCGGAATGCTCCGTGTCTTCGGTTCCCCACAACACGACCCAATGCCCCGCGCCGTCGGTCGCGATATCGGGATCTCTATCGTCCCCGAGATCGTCGGTGGCGTTCGAGTTGAGGTTCTCAACCGCGGTCCAGTTGTCGCCGTCGTCCGATGTCTCCGATTTCGCGATATCGTAGTCCGAGTGGCCGCCCTTCTGAAAAAGATGACGGCTCCAGACGACTAGCCACTCGCCGTTTCCGCCGGACGCGACAACAGGCCGCTGACTGTCTCCCAAGGGAGGTTCATCCGAAACGCGTTTTCGCGGGCTCCAAGACATACCGTCGTCCATAGAAACACTGGTCCACACCTTGTCGACGCCGAATGCAACGTCGGGCGCTTCCCAGGTGACCATCCACGAGCCGTTTCCGTCTGCCGCGACCCTCGGATACTCGTCGGAAAACGTTTCGGTATCGAACTCGGGATGAAGCACGGACTGTGCGGTCCAGGTGGCGCCGTTGGTAGTAGACCGGGAAAAATAAATATCGTCGTCGCCGTGGAATGGATCCGTCGGTTTGTAGGTCGACCGCCACACACAAACCCAAACGCCGTTGTCGTCGGTCGCGACCTGCGGCCACGCGTCCCCCGCAAGGTCGTCGGTTGCGTACGCCGAGTTGACGCGCGCTGGCGCCGACCAATCGGTTCCGTTCGGTGACGTGGAAACAGCAATGTCGTCATCGCCGACAAGGGGATCGGGGTCGGACAACAACGTGTAGGTCGTGCTCCAAACGAGCACCCAGTTGCCCGCAGTGTCCGCTGCGATCGACGGCGAGTAGACATAGGGACCGATCGGGTCGCTTGGATTTGCATCTACCGGCGGTGACCATGTCGCACCGTTGTCCGTCGATTTACAGGTTTGCACGGCGCGATGATACGGCTCCTCGACCGACTGGCTGGTATACGCGCAAACCCATGTACCGTTGCCGTCAGTGGCTATCGCAGGGAAAGCGTCATCGATTCCCGCATTCTTTGCAACGTGCGACGGCGTTGACCATGTAGCGCCGTTATCGGACGAACGAGAAACGGCAATGTCCAGGTCGACTGGATTTGGTCCGCTGGCCAATTCCGACGTTTCCCAGACGGCGACCCAATGTCCCGCGCCATCGGTCGCAACGCGGGGAACGCGGTCGAACTTATTCAGTCCGTCCGAATCGGCCGTGGAATCCACAGGCCCGGCTGTCTGGAAGTTTACGGCAATCGCGAAGGGCGATAGCATCAACAGTATCGGAATGGCTCGAACGAAAACTGAATCGCGCATGGAACGGCTCCTCATTTTGCGGCCTATACCGTGAATCCACCGCCGCTCATGTCTCCGATTGAATTGTCGCTCTTGGAGATTACGCGGACCTCATATTGGTCGTCATCTCTCGCGATGTCGAGGCGATACTTGAAGTTGTTGGGATCGGCGTTTGTTCGCACAAGCGCCGTACCCCTCGTGAAGCCGATTGCGAAGACATGCGCGGCCGAATTAAGTTCGGCAATGAGCGCCAAGGCGTGACGGGTTCGCGGCACGACGTGGTTCCCTTTCGCAGCGCGACGCGTTGTAGCCACACCCAACGCTCAGTGCGGCTAATGTAACACGGGTATTTGCAGCGGGAACAAGCATAGCACAGTTAAGTGTTTAGGGCATCGGTTGACATGGTTGGCGCTTCATAGCACAACCCCCTGGCAACCGGAACGAACCCAGGAGTCGGCAAGACGTGGCGCGCGGCGATCATGTTCGAGTGTTTCGGACGGGCTATTGGCACCACGGGATTGACTGTGGGGACGGAACGGTCATCCATTACACCGGCGAGTTATTTAACCGGGCCAACGCGGCGGTGCGCAGGACAACCCTTGAGCAATTCGCGAAAGGCGGCCGGGTGCGCGTCGTGAAGTCGGACCCCACGTTTGACGCGGAGGCCATTATTTCCCGGGCCGAGAGTCGTCTCGAAGAAACGCGGTACAGCACGGTGCTGAACAATTGTGAGCATTTTGCCTCGTGGTGCCGGACCGGCCAGCGCGAGAGCAAACAGGTCCGCCGCGCCATTACGGGTCCGCCGCGCCATTACGGCCGCCACCACCTTGGCCGTGGCAGCCGTGACTGTGGCGGGAACCATTGCCGCCGTGCGCGCGATGGCTCGCGGACGCGCATAGCCCGCTTGGATTCGCCGGGCGACCCCCTAATATCGCCCACGCATACCCCGGTCCTCGGACGCGTCCAATAAACAGTAGTCACGTATGTGACTACGATGAAAATCCATCGAGACCCCTTGAATCGATCACCGCACCAACAGGGTGTCTTCCTCGTTCATCGTAGAATCCGCGTGTCGCTGTCAACCAAACACGGGTCGTTTCGCATGGTTGCAGTGGACTGCGAGTCGTCCTCGGATGCCCACCGCTTAAGGCGGACGCAGATGCAACGCGTTGGGCAAAGGTATAGACACACATAGAAACCGCGTCGAGCTTCGCGCCCGGCATGGACGGCAGCGCGCTTCGCGCCTTTTCACTTTCGTCCCGCGGACGCGTTACGATAAGTCTGTTGGTGCAACATCGGGCCTTACGAGGGGAAGGAGCGCGTCACGATCATGAGCAGTATGGTTACGTATGCCCGCAGGGGAGCGGTGGGATTCATCACGGTCAACAACCCGCCGGTAAATGCATTGAGCATTGGCGTCCGGAAGGGGATTGTCGAGTGTCTGGCGGAGGGCGCCGCGGACGGCGAGGCGAAAGCGCTTGTGTTGATCTGCGAAGGGCGCACGTTCATTGCCGGCGCGGACATCACGGAGTTCAACAAGCCGCTGGAAGACCCGGACCTGAACGCGGTCATCGCCGCGCTCGAGGACTGTCCCAAGCCCGTCGTCGCGGCGATTCACGGTACGGCGTTGGGCGGAGGGTTGGAAACTGCGTTGGGCTGCCACTATCGGTGCGCCGCGCCGACTGCGCAGGTGGGTCTGCCGGAGGTGAAACTCGGGATCATCCCCGGCGCGGGCGGCACGCAACGGTTGCCCCGTATCGCGGGCGTGAAAGCCGCGCTCGAAATGATTACGAGCGGCGATCCTGTTCCCGCCGCGAAGGCGCATACGCTTGGCATCGTCGACGAAATCATCGACGAGAAGCTGGAAGGCGCGGCCGCATTTGCGCAAAAGGTGATCGCGGAAGGGCGTCCGATGCGCCGCATTCGCGATCTGACCGACAAACTTGCCGAAGCAAAGGCCAACCCCGGCATGTTCGACGAATTTCGGAAGGCCGTCGCGAAAACAAAACGCGGGTTTGAGGCGCCGCAACATGGGATCAATGCGGTGGAAGCGGCGGTGAATTTGCCTTTCGACAAGGGCCTCGAACGCGAACGCGAGATTTTCGGCGAGGCGCTGTTTTCGACGCAGTCCTTCGCGCAACGACACATCTTCTTCGCCGAGCGCCAGGTATCGAAGATTCCCGATATACCGAAAGACCAGGCCGCGTTGCCGATTCGCACCGCGGCCGTCATCGGCGCGGGGACGATGGGCGGCGGTATCGCGATGAATTTCGCGAATGCGGGCATTCCGGTCGTGCTCATCGACAGCACGCAGGAACTGGTCGACAAGGGCCTCGGCGTCATCGAGAAGAACTACGCGGGCACCGTCTCGAAGGGCAAGCTCACGCAAGAGAAGATGGACCAGCGCATGGCGCTGATAAAACCCGCGCTGCGTTACGACGCAATCGGGGATGTCGATATTGTTGTCGAGGCGGTATTCGAGGAGATGGACATCAAAAAGGAGGTGTTCACGAAACTCGACGCCGCGTGCAAACCCGAAGCGATTCTCGCAACAAACACCTCGACGCTGGACGTGAACGAGATCGCGGCGGCCACCTCGCGGCCGGATAAAGTGATCGGCCTGCACTTCTTCAGTCCCGCGAACGTGATGAAACTGCTCGAAATCGTGCGCGCGGCGAAGACCTCAAAGGAAACGCTGGCGACCGCGCTGGCGCTGGCGAAGACGATCAAGAAAGTCGGCGTTGTGGTTGGCGTGTGCGACGGGTTCGTCGGTAATCGCATGGTGCATGGGTACATACGCGAGGCGATGTTCCTGCTCGAAGAGGGGGCGCTGCCGCATCAGGTGGACAAGGCCATCTACCACTTTGGGTTTCCGATGGGGCCGCTGCAAATGAGCGATCTCGCCGGCCTCGACGTGGGCTGGCGCATTCGCAAGCGGCAGGCCGCGACGCGCCCGAAAGACGAGCGCTATTGCGAGATCGGCGACAAGATTTGCGAGATGGGCCGCTACGGCCAGAAGACCGGTGCGGGCTTCTATAAGTACGAACCCGGCAACCGAAATCCGATTCCCGATCCGGAAATCGAGGCGCTATGCATCGCCGAGTCGAAAGCGAAGGGCATTGCGCGCCGCGTGATTTCGGACGACGAAATCGTGAAGCGGTGCATTTATCCGCTCGTTAACGAAGGCGCGCGCATCCTCGAGGAAGGCATCGCCCTGCGCGCTAGCGACATCGACATCATCTACATCTACGGCTACGGCTTTCCGGTCTTTCGCGGCGGCCCCATGTTTTATGCGGACAGCGTGGGCGTCGATTCGGTTTATAAGGACATCTGCGCGTTCCACGAGGTGCATGGAAAGTTGTGGGAGCCGGCGCCGCTTATCGAACGAATGGCGAAAGAAGGCAAGACCTTCACGATGGGATGACCCGCATTTCTCACCGCCCCACGACGCCACGGTGGATGTAAAATCCCTCTGTGCGGTGAGAAATGCTCACGAATAGGCCTTTGAGCGCATGGCGAGAGGATTTTTCGCGCGAATAGCCCGTATAGACGGGAAACTATGGAACTTCATGTGACGCAACGGATGACACACGTCTTCGCTGTTCGCGTGAAAAATCCGGGATAACCGTACATGGACACCACGTTGTTCGCGGGACGCAAGCGTATTCGTGCGAATGCAGTCCTGCTCGCGGATCGCATCGAGACGCCGCTTCTCGACGTAACCGGCCGGATTGCGACAACGCCGCTCACGATTCGCGCCGGGAGCGCCGGCTGTGTGGTCGTGTTCCGCTATGGCGCCGTCATCATGTTCGGTTTGGAACCGATCGAAGAGGCTGCGTTCCTGACCGATATCAAGAAGCTCATCAACGAGCCGCACGAGCGTCTGTATCAGGAGCAGGCGGAACTCGAGATCGATTCGGCGGCGGACGAACGCGTCGTGCAGGGCGTCATCGTGCTGCGCGACGCCGGCGTCGAGCGGCTGCAACTGGTTGCGGACGTGCTGGCGGAGAGCGTGGTGCTCGAGCGCTACGAGGACATCATCGCGAAAACGTTCGACCGCGTCGAGCCGCTCGCGGCCGCGCTCGAACGGGGCAACTGGACGTTTCGCAGTTCGAAGAAACTCCTATCGCACATCGGCGGCGCGATGCTCATCGAACACAAGATGGTCGGGCGCATCGAAGTCGCGGAGAAACCGGAGGTGCTGTGGGAGCGTGTCGAACTCGAACCGCTTTATGCGCGTCTGGCGACAGAATATGAGTTGCGCGAGCGGCAGGCGGCGTTGGAACGCAAGCTCAAACTAACTTCGCGCACGGTTGAAACCGTTCTCGATCTGCTGCACCACCGGCGGAACCTGCGCGTCGAGTGGTACATCGTCATACTCATTGTCGTCGAGATTATGCTGACCCTGTACGAAATGTTTTGGCGTGGGCATTAGAAAGTACCGAGATGAATCTGCAATCGAATAGAACCGCGGTCGCGTTCAGCGCGGTTGTGTTGCTGAGCGCGTCCGCGGCCGCGCTGGAATTCCACGTCCTTCCCACTGGACTCGATACGAACCCGGGCACCGCGGAAGCGCCGTTTGCGACGCTCGTGCGCGCGCGGGACGCGATACGCGATGTGCGGCGCGGTCAGGCTGCAACGGGTGAAGCGGTGACCGTCTGGCTGCACGGCGGCGTGTATCCGCTGGCGGAATCGTTTGCGCTGGGCGCCGAAGACGGCGGCAGTGCCGAATCGCCAGTCGTGTACCGCGCCGCGGAAGGGGAGTCTCCACGAATCATTGGCGGGCGCGCGGTGCCCGTCGATGCCCTTCTCCCGATCACAGACGAAACAATCGTGGGGCGAATGGACGAGTCGGCGCGGGGTCACGTCCTGTGGTCCGATCTCCGCGCATTGGGTATCGCCGATACCGGCGAAATGCCGAGTCATTTTGAGGCGGCGCCCGCGGTTTCGGAACTCTATTACGACGGTATGCGCATGGTTCTGGCGCGGTGGCCGAACGAGGGGTGGGCGGAAATCGCGGAGGTGGTCGAGAGCGGCCCAGCCCCGTGGCGCAACCACGCATCGGATAAGCTCGGCGTGTTCGCCTATTCCGGCGATCGTCCGGAACGATGGGCCGCCGCGCCGGCGGTGTGGCTGCAAGGGTATTGGTGTTTCGACTGGGCGATCGACAGCATCAAAATCGAATCGATCGATACGGAAAAGAGACGGATTACGCTCGCCGAGCGGCATGTGTACGGTATCGGAAGCGGCAACTCCGCGCCGCGTCGATACAAGGCGTTCAATCTGCTCGAAGAGTTGGACCAACCCGGCGAATACTTCATCGATCGTGAGAACGGTGTCCTCTACTTTTGGCCGCCCGCCTCCGGCGACGGACATGACATAGTGCTCACGACGCTGCGCGAGCCGCTTATGTCTTTGGCAAACGTGGCGAACGTCGTTGTTCGCGGTCTGACGTTCGAGATGTGCGCGGGCGCCGCCGTCAAAATCGAGGGCGGCAGCAACGTAGCCATCAACGGGTGCATCGTCCGCAACACGGGCCTCAGCGGAATTGAAGTAATCGGTGGCGAGGACCACAGCGTCGTCGCGTGTGATATCTACGGCGCCGGCACGAATGGCGTCGTCGTGTCCGGAGGCGATCGAAAGTCCCTGACATCGTCCGGCCATCGAATCGAGAACAACGACATCCACCACGTATCGCTTCGACAGGCTACGCATGCATACAACATGCTGCTCGGCGGCGTTGGCGTTCGCGTCGCGCACAATTGGATACACGATGCGCCGCACCAGGGCATCACTATCGGGGGGAACGATCACCTCATCGAGTACAACGAGGTGTACAACATCGGCATGGACAGCGACGACTGCGGCGCGTTTTACATGGGCCGCAATCCGTCGGAACGCGGCACCGTCTTGCGTTACAACTTCTGGCACGACGTGGGCAGCAAGATGGCGCACGGCAGCTCCGCAATCTACTTCGACGACGGCGCCGGAGGGCAACGCGTGTACGGCAACGTGTTCCTGCGCGCGGCCGGGGGCAACCACGGCGCGGTGTTCAGTCACGGTGGCCACGACAATTGGGTCGAGAACAACATTTTTATCGAGTGCAAACGCGCGATGGGCGCGTCGCCCTGGCCGGACACGACATGGCAGCAGTGGCTCGGTGAGTCGTTATGGCAAGAGCGCTTACTCAAGGAAGTGGACATCACCAAGCCGCCGTACACGGACCGCTATCCGGCGCTTGCCGGGTTCATGGAGTCGTGGAAGGTACCGCGGCTGAATCACTCCGCGCGCAACGTGATTGTGAAATGCGAATCGTCCATCGACGGAAATTGGGACGTGCGCGATAATTTGATCCTTCGCTGGGACCCGGGATTCGTGGACGCCGCGAACGGGAACTATGCCCTGCGGGAGGACTCGATCGTGTTCAAGACCGTACCGGGCTTCGAGCCGATTCCCTTCGATCAAATCGGCCTGCAACTCGACGGGTACCGCGCGGCGATACCCGCGCGGTCAGGGGTCGAACGACGATAGTCCGAATTCTCGACGCGAAAAAAGTGTGAGAACATAGAGGCATCAGGCTTCAGCGCGCGCAAAGGATAACGTGTGCGCCGGATGTCCGCGTAAGAATCGGGAAAGAGGCTGGACATTGCGACCGCTCTCTGCTTTGTTACTCTATTACTGTTATGTAGTTGGTCTTTGTTCTTGTGTCGTGACCGATCGGCGTCCAAACGGTGAGGGTAACCGTATACTGCCCCGCCGCGGCGTAGGTGTGCGAGGGATTCTGCACGTTACTGGCTCCGCCGTCGCCGAAGAACCACTCCCACATTGTGATCGGCGAGGAACCGGGATCGGAAAGATCGGTAAAGTAGACGGAGCTGCCGGCCAACACCACGCGCCCGGGGGCGGAAAATTGTGCCGTGGGCCCGGTGGGCTGGACGTCGATGTAATCGTTTTTTGTCTCGGTGTCCGAACTTCCGTAGCTGTCGGCGACGGTGAGGGATACGGTGTACATGCCGATTGCGGAATACACGTGCCGCGGATGCATGTCGGTGCTGAACGAACCGTCGCCAAACGTCCAGAACCACGACGCAATGCCGTCGCCGCTCGTAGACAGGTTCGTAAATTGGACGACCATATTCACCGGCGGACTCAGGGGCAAAGCGACGAAGTCCGCCATTGGTGCCTCCGGTGCGACGACCTCGATGTATTCTTTTTTGACGATGGTCTCGGCGACGAGACCCGCTCGGACCTCCAACGTCACAGTGTACTTACCGGGGCTTGTGTAGGTGTGTTTGGGATTCTGCGCGTAGCTTGGGCCGGTCCCATCGCCGAAGTCCCACATCCATCCAGAAATCTGGTCCCATGCCGGCGCCGCAATGGAAATGTCGAAGAAACTGACTTCCTGAAGGGGTAGGCCCACCAGCGGCGTTGCGGCGAAGTCCGCGGCCAGCGCCCTCGAGGCCATAACGGAGACCAGTTGCCGTGGTGCGCTAGGCGAGACAAACTCGAGTTGGGCGGCATTGAGGCCCAAATTCATCTTGGAGCGGTCGACAGTCACCGTGAAATTGGCCCAGTCGTCAGGGCCGGTGCTGCTGCCTTTGCGCGGCTCTACATCCAACCATTCCGTGCCGCCATCGGTAATCCTGAAATTGGGGTCGGGAGGCCGTTCGGCAGCCCTCGCAACGCGAAAATCAATCGAATCGACGTTGTAGCTGAATTCGATCGCCGCCGGGTCGATCTGCAACGGAACAAAGGCAGGCTGGCAACCCATCATCCCCGATACGAACGCAATAGCCAAGACACCGGGCCACGTCACGGCACGCAGCGGTCGGGCCATGAGCAGATCTCCTTTCTGGGGGAGCTAATTGATACACTATTATACACTATGAAAGCCGCCTTTCACTATTTTGCGAACAACTCCAGTTGGCCGGTAGTTTCCGGCCGCCTGAAGTACGCAGTCGATAGATTTACGCCGGTCTTGTTCAGTCCGTGTTTGTTGCAGGCGACTTTGAAAATGTTTTCGATCTGATCGGCGTGGAAACCCTCGCCGCGCATGCGGGAACCGAATTCGGACTTGTAGAGATTGCCGCCGCGCATCGAGCGGACGCGGTTGAGTATTTTTTCCTTTCGCGCGGGGTAGTGCTGATCGAGCCAGGCCTCGAACAGTGGCGCGACGGCGTAGGGCAAGCGCAGCATGATGAAGCCCGCGTGCGTTGCGCCGGCGTCTGCGGCGGCCTCGGCGATGCGCGGGATTTCTTCGTCCGTCAGCCCGGGGACTATCGGCGCGATCAATACGCCCACGGGAACGCCCGCTTCCTTCAGCGCGCGTATCGTGTCCAACCGATGTTGCGGCAGCGACGTGCGCGGCTCCATCGCGCGGTTAAGCGGGACGTCCAACGTCGTCACGCTGACGAACACGAGCGCGGCATTGTAGCTCGCCAGTTCCTGGAGTACGTCGATATCGCGTGTGACGAGCCGGTTCTTTGTGACGATGCCGCAGGGATTTCGGAATTCGGCGAGCACTTCGAGGCATCGCCGCGTGATTTGCAGCTTGCGTTCAATCGGTTGGTAGGGGTCGGTCACGCCGGAAATGCTGATCGACTTCGGCTCCCATCGTTTCGACATGAGTTCTCTGCGCAACAATTCCGGCGCTTCGTGCTTGACGAATATCTTGGTCTCAAAATCGAGGCCCGCGGAATAGCCAAAGTATTCGTGCGTGGGGCGGGCGTAGCAGTAGACACAGCCGTGCTCGCAGCCGCGGTATGGGTTGAGGCTCGCGTCGAACGGAATGTCAGGACTGTCGTTTGTCGCGAGAATGCTCTTTGACGCGTCGGGCAGATAGACAGTCCCCGGACGCGGCGTCTCCTCTTCGTCCCATTCGTCGTCGCGGACATATGCGATTTCGTCGAACCGGTTTCGCGGGTTCTTCGTGGCGCCGCGTCCGCGAATGGCTTTGGTTGGGTCGAGCATGGTACACCTGAAATAGATTTCAGATATATTGAACCACGAAACTCGCGAGATGGCAAGCGAAAAATTGGGCGTTAGCGAAGATCAAGCGTGAACAGTTCGGCGCGGTCCAGCTTGAAGTTGAGCGAGACTTCCTGCTCCGAGAGATCGCCAAGATGCTTGCCACCCCACGTTATCTCGGCGTCCAGGCTGTCTCCCGTAAACGGATCACAGGCGTCGAACGTCCATCCGTCGAGCGTCTTGTTATTGCCGACGCGCACCTCGGCGCGGAGTTCGCCCGCTGCGCGCGCGTTCACGAAGAGGCGGCGGCCATTCGGATTGAACGGACGCGTGAGCACGAAGCCGGGTTCGGCGCCGGTCGGGCGAATGCCGATGAAGCGGTCGCGTTGCGATGTGAGCAAACCTATTGCACCGATGTTTTCTTCCTTCGTGTCATGCGGGAGCGCGAAGCCGCCGTAGTAGAAGCGCACGGTGTCGCCGAGTTCGATGGGGGAGTCGGCAAGAAAGACCATGCCTGCGTCCCATGCGCCCTTTGGCCCGCGCGAAACAAACTCGGGATGCGTTGGAATTTGGCGCCAGCGTTCGCCATCGCCGCTCCATGCCAGCTCGACGTGCGGGTGGCCTGTGTAGCGGTCGTAGACTTGCAGCGAACCGAAGAAGAGATCGCCGCGCCGCCACACGGCCATGCCGTAGAACTCCGGCTTCTCGTCTTCGCCGGGCACGAGAATCGTCTCTTCGTGCGTCCAATGTTGAAGGTCGTTCGAGGACTGCATTGAAACGCGGCGTTTGTGATCGCCTGCATAGGTTCGTGGCCGGCAGTAGAGCAACCAGCGGTCGCGAACCTCGTCGTACACGAAGTTGTTGTGCGTGTCGCTGTGGTACGCGAGTGCGGGTTCCTGCCACAGCCAATCGAAAGTAGCGCCGTTGTTTGAGGACGAGATGAACAAGCCGCCCTTCTGGTTGTGCACCGCGAGGAATTTGCCCGGCCATCGATCGGGGCGCGGATTCAGGCACACGTCAATGTTCTGCGTCTTGTCAGTGCCGAGTTTTATGACGTTGTTTTCCGTGCTGCCCTCGTAGTCAAAGACGCGGAGAAACGGCTTGCTCCAAGCAATGCCGTCGCCGGATTCGGCGTAACACACGTTGTATGAGAAGGGCAGCCGATTGTCGTACGCGTGCCGATTGAAAACGCTGTACCACATGCGAAACTTGTTGTCCGCGGCGTCATACAACACCGACCCGCCGAGGTGTGGACCCGACCCTTCCCACGGAAACTCGCGCCGCATGACGGGGTTGTTTTCATAGCGCGTAGGCTGCACCACGAACCGTTCCGCGAGCCAGCGGTCCATGATGACGCGTTCGTCGCAGACAAAATACGGGCCCTTCGCGGCACTGATTTGATACGTCGCTTCGGGCGCGGAGATCGAGGCGGCAATGCAGAGCGCGACAAGCATCAATCACTTGCCCGCAGGGAATCCGAGACCTGGCGTGGCGCACCGCACCTTGTACAGGCCCGTGCGCGCGGTGATGTACAGCGTCATGCCGTCTGCATCGCCAAATCCGCAATTCGCGGGGACCTGCGGGACGACGACGGTGTGAACGAGTTCGCCCTTTGGACTGTAAACGCGCACGCCATCTCCCGCCGTGCACCAGACGTATCCCTTTTGGTCAATGGCCATGCCGTCGGGGTGAGGCAGTTCACAGAATACGCGGTTGTTGGAGAGCGAGCCGTCCTTCGCCACGTCGAATGCGCGGATGTGACTGCCCTCGGTGTCCGCGACGTACAGTGTGTTGCCGTCGGGCGAGAGGCCGATGCCATTCGGCTTGATAAAGTCCGGCGCGACGCTGCTCACCCGTCCATCCGGCAGGATTGCGTACACACCCTGAAAATCCAGTTCCCGCTCTTCTTGCTTGACCCCATACGGCGGGTCGGTGAAGAAGATTGTGCCATCGGCGCGGACGGTGGCGTCATTCGGGCTATTGAGCTTCTTGCCGTCGAAGGTTGAGGCGATGGTTGTGATTGTGCCGTCTTTCTCGGTGCGTGTAACGGAGCGCGAACCATGTTCGCATGCGATAAGCCGGCCCTGGGTATCGATGACAAGGCCGTTCGAGTTGTTGCTCGGCTCGCGGAAGATCGTCTTGTCCACTCTGTAAATGCGATTGGCTGGGATGTCGCTGAATACCAACCCTCCGCTGGGGATCCATACTGGTCCCTCGGTAAACACAAACCCGTCCGCGACCAATTCGACTGGGCCCGTTGTGACGGTTTCGGCGGCGGCGAAAATCGCGACTCCGAGGCACAGCGATGTGATCATGATTTAGTCCCCCTGGATTGCGGCGGAGTTTCCCAAGCCAGTCTTACACTTCGGGAGCTGCGTTTTCCAACCTGTTGGGCCGCTGTCGGAATAGCCTCCCTCGGGAATGTGGTTTGACTCCATACGCTCGTCGCGCCACACTTACGCCTCGAATCCGGGGAACTGTTCCGTGACCAAAGCCGAACGAAGCTGGATACTTTACGACTGCGCGAATAGCGCGCAGACTTTGATCGTCACGACGACCATCTTACCGATTTTCTTCAAATCTTACGCCGCGAAGGGCATGGCGGACGAGGAGTCGACATTCTACTGGGGAGTCGGCAATACGGTCGCAATGGTCTTCGTGGCGATCATGTCGCCGATGCTTGGCGCGCTTGCCGACCATCGCGGGTTCAAGAAGCGGTTGTTCGTTACATTTCTTACGATTGGTCTCGTCGCGACGGCGGCGCTTCCGCTTGTGGGGGAGGGAGAGTGGCTGTTCTGCCTCGCGCTATTTGGACTCTCTACGATTGGCTTCTACGGCGCGGTCGTTTTTTACGATTCCTTTTTGGTCGACGTCGCGACAAAGGACCGGATGGATTGGGTCTCGTCGAATGGGTTTGCGTGGGGATATTTTGCGAGTACGATTCCGTACATTCTTTGTATGCTGCTTATAACGCAGCATCAGCGGATTGGCTTTGACTCCACGCTGGCGCCGACGCGGATTGCCTTTCTCATCACGGCCTTGTGGTGGTTCGGGCTGAGCGTTCCGATGTTGTTGAACGTGCGGCAGGTACACTTTGTGCCGGAGCACGCAAATCCAATCGGGGAGAGCCTTTCGCGGCTGGCCGGAACATTGAGGAACGTCACGAAATACAGGGCGCTTTTTGGGTTTCTGATCGCGTACTTCCTTTATATCGACGGCGTACACACGATTTACAAAATGGCGGTCGCGTTTGGGCTTGATATAGGGATTGACCAGACCAAGCTGCTGACGATTTTGCTCGTGACGCAGATAGTCGCGTTTCCATGCGCCATTCTTTTCGGATATCTCGCGAAATTTGCCGGCGCAAAGCGCATGGTGCTTGTAGGCATCGGCGTCTACTTTTTGGTCACTTCCCTTGCGTATTTCATACGCGAGGTGTGGCACTTCTGGGTGCTGGCCATGATGATTGCGTTCGCGCAGGGCGGCATCCAGTCGCTGAGCCGGAGCATGTTCGCGAAACTGGTGCCGCCGGAAAATTCTGCGCAGTTTTTTGGGTTCTACGATATCTTCGGCAAGTTTGCGACAATTCTCGGGCCGGTGATGGTCGGGGGAATCGGATGGACGACGGGCGACACGCGAAAGGGCGTATTCAGTTTGATCGTCTTATTTGCGTTGGGCGGCCTGCTGCTCATTCGAGTAGACGAATCGAAGACGGTACATTCCGAAGCGGCGGCGTAGGCGGTCGAATCCGCAATCGCCAATTCGATTGCGAACAGACGCACCGTAGCGCGGGAGTTGTGATGGCGGGCGGCCAGATGCGGTCGCCCTGTTGTTTGAAAGGTGATATTGATGGGATCGGGAGTCGCGCCATGGAAAGTTTCCCTTCATGGCGGTCATTCGGGCGAGTTTTGCGATCACGCGACCGGCACATTACGCGAGGTCATCGAGGCGGCGATTGCGGGCGGTTTCGAGATATATGGGATCAGCGAGCACGCGCCGCGGCACGGCGAGCGGTATCGTTACGCGAATGAGCGCGACAAGGGATGGACGTTAGAGAAGATTCTCGCGGATTTCGAGGCGTATGGCGAGGCGATATTCCGGTTGGCGAAGGAGTATGCCGATCGCATCACGATCCTGCGCGGGTATGAAATCGAAGTGGTGCCACACGATCGGTATGCGGAGATCATGCTGGACTACCGCAAGCGGTTTCGGTTCGACTACATGGTCGGGTCGGTCCATTACCTCCACGATATTTCCATCGACAGCAGCGTCGAGGAATTTGAGCGGGTCATGGAAATAGCGGGCGGGCTCGAGGCCCTCGCCGTAGAGTATTACGCGGCCGTATCGGGAATGATTGAAGCGCTGGAACCGGAAGTCGTCGGACACCTCGACCTTGTCCGCAAGAACGGTCATCTTTTTGGACCGCTCGATACGCCGGCGATTCGCAAGGCGGCGGAGCGCGCATTGGAAGTGGCCAAGGCGCACGACTGCATTCTGGATTTGAATACCGCAGGTTGGCGGAAGGGACTCGATTCGCCGTACCCTGCGCCGTGGTTGTTGCAGCGTGCGAATGAAATGGGCGTACCGTTTTGTTTTGGTGACGATAGCCACGGGCCGGAGTTGGTCGGAGCGGGTATTCCCGAGGCCCGGGAGTATCTGTTTCGGAATGGCGTTACGGCAGTGACGGTGTTGGATCGTCGCGGCGAATCTGTTGAGCGTAGGCGTGTGGCGCTGTGATGCGGTGCGCTTTCAGCGCGCGGGTGTGTGACCGGGCGCGGTGTCCAGGGGCGATGCCCCTGGCTAGGGTTGCGGCGCGCCGTTGGCGCTGACAGCGAAGCATGATCGCCAACTGAGTTGCTGCGTTTAGAGCGTTTCAAGGTCGGCTGCACCGCGTGCTCGTGCTCGTGAGTCGTCATCGTACTCGATCTTATCGAGGATCGAGTGCGAGTACGATGACGACTCACGAGCACGAGCACGAGCACGAAACAGACGGTGTGCTCAAACTTGAATTGCTCTAATCCTCGACGTTCACGTTCGATTCGCTGTGCGTGAAGGCAATCTTTCCAAGGTCAACGATTTGTTTATCGATGAGTTCGATCTCGTCGGATTCGTAGGAATAGCGATCCACGCTGCCATCGGTTTCGGTGTAGCCTTCCATGGACAGGAATACGGCAGTCGCAGGCAGTTGACTTTCGATGAGGAAGTGTCCGGTGTCGTCCGTGTTGACGCGGCGCTCGATTTCGTGCGTGAGGGCGTAGTAGACGTGCAAAATGATGACGCCGTTCGGCAAGGGTTGGCCGTTTGGCCCGACCGCGATGCCTTCGATGCCCGCGCTGCCGTAGACGACGACGGTTTCTTCGGGTACGACCTGACCGGGTTCGAGGACCGTGGGCCGGGTCGAGCCAAGCCGCCCCGGCCCGCCTTGACCGAACACCACGAAATTCGTTTCGATGCCCGGCATGAATCCGTTCCACGTGTAGGTGCCGTCTGCGGCCGTACGCGCCACCGGCCCCCAGGTGTGGTCGTCTTCGCGAATGCCAAGGCCCATGTCGCTTAGTGGATTGCCCGCGGCATCGACCACCTTGATGGACATGGTCGCCGTGTCCACGAACGTCAGATCGAGTGTTGCTTCCTGTGCCGCAGAAAGCTGGATGTCCTTGCCCCATTCGTATCCGGTTTGTTCGGGTTCGATGCGCCATAGGCGCGGATAAATCCTGTAATTGCCTGGACCGGACGATAGTTTCAGTTCATACGACCCGTCCGCGCCGGTCGGCGTATCGCTGTCTTGAACGTACTTTCCATCTTTCAGCGCCGCGACTTTCACGTGGTGCAACGGTCTTCCGGTCGTTTCGCCGACGACGCGGCCGCGCACGTAGATCAATTCCTGTATCGCATAGTCCCATGTTTGCGTTCCGCCCGGGGAGAAATCCGGAACGGGCTGTGGCTGCGACAGCGCAGTTTCGTCCAACATGGCGACGGAAGCGGAATAGGACTGGTTGGCGTCGATCGCATCGATTGTATAGTTGCCACCGCTGTCTGTTTTCGCTGCGTACACAGACGCGGGATTGCGTCGAAGGCCGCGACCGTCGTTCGCCTTGCCGACAAGAAACACGAGCACGTCCGATGCCGCGCCGCCGGCCGCCCACGTGATCGTTCCTGTCAACTGCGCGCCTTTCGGCATTTGGAGTTCAATCACGTCTTCGCCGCCGACGGGCACATCGTCGAAGCTCGCGCCGCCGTATTTCAACGACGAGGTAACGAGACTTGCCGTACCTTCGCGCGAGAACGCGAAATGGAACTGGCCCTTTGCATCGGTATTGGTGCTGCCGAGCATGCCATTGGAAGAATCGCCGCGCGTGCGGATTGCAACCAAATTGACGACGCCGTCGGTGACGGGCTTGCCGTCGGGCGACAACAATCTGCCATAGAGTCCCTTACCGGGCTCCAGGGTAATGCGCACGTTGTCGATCTTGTCGCCCGCTTTGATGGGGACAGGGACGCGTCCGCCGCTCATCATTTTGTAGCCATCGGCGGACGCCATGACGGTTGCACGCCCCTCGTAGGCGATGCCCTGAACGGTGAACCGTCCAGCCGGGTCCGTTTGCGCCGTTTGTTTGTGCGCGGGGTTTTGCAGTGCCGCGAGTAGGTTGTTGCTGATTCCCTGGGGCGTTTCTGCGCCACCGATTGCCGAGACTTGTACGGTCGCGTCTTCAATTGGACTTCCGTGGGTATCCACTACGGTCCCCGAAACGGTCGCGTAATCTTTCGGGTCTTTGATCCGCCCCTTCTCCATACTCATCAGCAGCGCGGCGGACGCCGTCATATCGCCGGTGGGTTGCAGTTGTTCGTCAGGAGCGGAAGCGAGTTCTACGTTCGATGCTTCATCCGTCGCCGTGTCGTATTGTGACTCGCTTTTCGCAAGCTGAGCCGCAGTGGAAGTAGTGTCTGCAGCGGAGGCCGGCGCCGAGAGATCGGTAACGTCATAAGGCGTTTCGGACTTGCTGACGCGCCGCCAGTTTTCTCCGCTCTGCGGTACAGTGGCCGCGCGGTAGATTCCCCAATATGCGCCACCCGCGCACAGCGCGGCTACGGCCGCCCCAATGGCGATCTTTTTTGCGTTCACGATGGCTCCTCCTTGAAGAATTGGGATGATCGTCTCGGTGACGCCGTTGTGGGCGACGTGGTGCAGCCACATGCTGATGCCGGCGCCGGAGACCGACTGCGCGAGGTCGGGCATGACAGGGCCAATTGCCAGTCCGGCAAGAACCCGGCCGGCGGCAGATTTTGTGTCCTGCGGCGCGAGGTCGGCGTACAAACTTTCCTCGACTTGATCCTCGAGAAACTTTCGCAATCGCGCGCGGCCGGTATGCAGGCGAAGCTTGAACGCGTTTTCGCTGATGCCCAGTTTCGCGGCGGCTTCCGGCGTCGATCGTCCTTCGAGATAGAACAGCACCATCGCCTCGCGAACGGGAGGACTCAAATGCTGAAGCGCCTTCCACAGCGCCGCGCGCCGCTCTTCTCGGCCAAGCAATTGCGCGGGGTCTTGTGGCGGCTCTTGGAGCGGCGCGACCAGTTGCTCGTGGCGTTCCGCGAGCCGACGGCGATAGTCCGCGGAACGAATCCAATTCAGCGCGAGATTGCGCGCGATCTTTCGAATCCACATTGGAAATGCCCCTGCTCCCCGAAGGTTTCCCAAATGCGTCCAGGCAACCAGGAATGCGTCCTGTGCGATATCCTGTGCCGCGCTCCAGTCGCCGACGGTGCTGTATGCGAGCGAGTAGACAAGTCGATAGTGCGCCTGGGTCAGACGCGCGAACGCCTGGGCATCGCCGCGTTTTGCCGCTTCGACGAGCCGCTCGAGTTCTTGGTTGTCCACGTTTACCGCCACCATCGTTACGTACACGAACAAAGACACGGGAGTAGGTGCAAAGGTTTGTGGTCTGAGGTCGACACCGCCATGTTAAATTGCGTGGGAAACCTAAGAGATGCTGATTCTCGCCGCAAGTTGGCGGACTTTCCAATTTGCTGATCTGGAGCCTGTGTGCTCGGCACGCGTGCAAGCCATTGCGCACGAATCGGTTACAAAAAAGTCGAGCCGCGGCACGTGGATTGCTCTCCCAAGTGGTGGGACAACATTTTCAAGCGTTCGGGAGGAGCCATGCTAAAGCAATTCATAGGTGGTGCCATTTTGGGAAGTGCGCTGACTATTGTCAGCGCGCTGCTGGTGGGGCCGAACATTACACTCGCAGATGTTGGATCGGGGAACGGCGATCACGGCGCGCGCACCAGTGGGCGCTACCAACTCGAGGTCGACGAACAGGATGGCGTGACGACGTATTCGATCTTCGATACGCAGAAGGGCGTTGCGACGGTGGCAACGAGCGATGGGAAGTCAGTGGTCGTCAGTGCGGAATCGGGCGAGCACGCGCCATAGACTACCGGATGGTCACCGTCGCGCCGACGGGACAGATGCGGAACAAAGCCTCCGCGTGTTCCGGTTTCAGACGTACGCACCCGCGGCCCGCGGGCTGGCCCATCGCGCCCAAGTCGTTCGTGGGATGTATGCCGTAGCTGAGGGGCTGGCCATTCTTTGCGAAGCCCATCCATGACGCCCCGAGCGGATTGCGCGGATCGCCGTAGGGTACGGTCTTGCCGCGATCGTACCAGTCGGGATTTCGAATTTTGTTATGGATAGTGAACGTGCCCTTGGGCGTGCTGCGGTTTGAGCCGACCGAGATCGGAAACTCCGTAAACGGTTTACCCGCGCGATAGACCGTCAACGTATATGCGTCCTGATCGACTTCGATATGGACTGGGTCGAACAGTGCGGACTCGGCGGCGCGTGTCGATTCAAAAAATTCGGACGCGGCCCGTTCGTCCAGCGCGCGAACGATCGCCGCCAATTCGCGATTGCGTGGCGAATCCGACGAATCACCCGTGGTTCCCACCACGTATTCGGAATCGCTTTGCCGAGCTCCGCCTGCCAGCATTGCGCCGTCGATCGCGGGGGACAGGCCCAATGCGTTTGCGGCGAATAGTTCTGATGTACGCGGAACGCGGTCCGAACGAACGCTTTCCAGCGCGCCGGACGTATTGCGTCCGTTGCGCGTCGCCGATGAGCGCTCATCCAATGTTGACACGCGATCGCGCGTCCGTTGGACGATGCTGCTGGACGGGACGGCGGGACGCGTCGAGTAGCCCTTTTGCGCTGCGCCGCCTGAGCCTGTGCTGCTTTGATTCTTCGGACGCTGCTTAATCTCGGCAATCACTTGATCCAACGAAGTGCGCTCGCCGGATGCGCCGCTTGCCGCGGCGCGCGGCGATCCGTCGCGCGGCCACAACAGAAGTAACGCGATGACGCCGGCGAAGAAACCGATCATCGCGCCGTGCCGCCAGTCGAGTTTTTGCGGGTGCGGCGTCTTCCTCCGGGCTTCCGCCGTCGTTGCCGGCGTCAATACGCGCGCGGGGGTAGCAGCACGGGCGGGTACGGCGTTCGCTTTTCCGACGCGGTAGCGCAATTTCACACCGACGGAGAATTCGCCGCCGGGGAGTTCCTGGATGCGTACCACGCGCCCGCGGATGATGATCGGTTTGGATTGCGCCGATCCCTCGCGCGGTTCCATTTCAATCTCGATAATCGTGCCTATGGGGGCGGGTTGCCGCGTACGCAGGTGGAGCCCGTCGCGGCTCATGTCGGTTACGGCGCCCGCTTGCAGCAGGGTGGAACCGTCCACCGCGACGAACATCGCCTGGCGTTCTATCGCCGCGCGCGGGGCCGATCTACGTTCTGATTGTTGCGCCATTGCATTGCCCACGCTGCACGAAGACCCCTGCATCTTCACGCAGCCTTGTCGCGTCAGCCATGCGACGCCGTTCCCGCAGCCCCGGTAGCGACGTCACGGCGGGCGTGAGCACCCGCAGCCCGCACGACACGTGCGAACCACAGAAGTATACCATATGGCGACACGTGCTATGCATCTTTAATCGTTGCAAGGGGATAGGAAGTAGCAGCGAAAGAACGGGGCAATCAATGTTCCCGGGCTTTCGGAGTCACAACTAATTGCTGGTCAATCACTTGCAAATATATTCCCAAATCGCTACAATCCCGCTCATGCTGGGAGGATGCTGGAGACCGACAGGGGGCCGGGCGCAGGCTATCTTCTGTCTATTCGTTACAGCGTCTGTATTTGCGCAGAATACGCCCCCGCCGACGACGGAGATCGGGGTTGACCGGCCCTTGTTTGTGTTTCAATCTCCCGGCTCTGCCACCGATGACGCGGCCACCTACGCGCAGCGCACTGCGGACGCCTGGGCGGCGTTGCCGGAGAACATGAAGCCATACGGCGCGATGCGCGTCGAGGCACACGCGCCGGACGCCGCCGCGCGCCAAGTCCGGTTCCAGAGTATCTTGTCGCCTCTGCAGGCGTTGAACGTGCCTGTCTTCGCAGTAGTTGGGACCGGCGATCCAAAGACCCTTCATCCGCCGGACCTGGTGGACAAGATTCTGTACGAGTTCACCTGCGTCAAAGGCGTTTGGGTTTCCGACCTGTCGTTCAATGACTACTACGTGTTTGGCGGCGGCGAATTGTTCGGCGCGCCGCCCCACGTGCGTTGGTTGTCGAGCGTGATCGATGCCTCCGCGCAGTATGGGCGATATCTTGTGTTGCGGCTGGGCGCGCACGCGTGGCCGCACGCGTTGTCCAATACATGGTGCCGCCCGATGATCGAAGGGTTTCGCGCGAATGCAGCCTACGTGATACCGGTCGCGGGACTGGACGGCGACGATGCGATCGCGCAGTTCGGCATGGTGATGGGATTGTGGCTCGACGGCGCCGCGTCACACTGGGGTGTTGAGGCGACGCCGCGTTGGTTCAAGTCGGCGCGCTTCATCGAACCCGGCGTGTTCGGTGTGGCGCCGGCGAATGCGGCAATGCCTCCGCCGTTTTATCGTGCGATGGCGCTGAATGGCGCGATGTGCGGGGCGACGGTGTATGCGTTTGACGACGCGGAGGACCTGTGGGCTGGCGCGCGCAACCACACGTGGACGGCGTCCATAGCGCCGACATTGCGCGAGATCATCGATCTCGGCCTTATCTCGCGCAAGGAGTCCATCGAAACGAAGGCGCAGGTCGCGTATCAACTCGGTGTGTCGAATACGCCGGCGGAGATGCAACAGAACTTGCGCGATATCGACGGTGTCTACGGCGAGGGCCTGATGATTCGCGGCGCGTACGGGATAGAGCGGCCGGGGCAAGTAGCGGAGTTGATTCCGAACACGGGCGCGCATTTTTGGATTCCGATTTTTTCGGCGTTCGCGACCCCGTCCGGGTTCGCGCGAGTGGTTCGTCCGAATACCGTGAACAGCGTGGGGGAGTGGACGCAGCTTCTTGACCAATACCTGGTTCCGGACGGTGCGGGCCCCGCGTTTGTGACGCAAGTCGGGCTGCGTGCGTTTGTCATGCACACACGCGAAAACCAGTACGAGCAACAGGCGTTCCGGCTTCCCGGAATGCTGGCGCCCGTGCGGGGATTCAGGGCGGTGCGCGACGAGACAACGGCGACGGTTTCGTGGCCGCCGCGCGAGGGCGATATTTTCTACCGCGTGTACAAGCGGGCGTATCCCGACGGACAGTTCGAGCTGGTTGCGGATCGCGTCGAGCAGCGCAGTTGGACCGACCCGGCCATCGACCCGCAGCAGCCCACCGCCTACTCCGTCACCGCGGCGACGCAGGAGAAGGAAGTGTACGAGGGTGTGGTGAACTACGGCGACTACCTGGCGCTGAGCCTCGCGCATAGCCGCATCGCGGAAGAAGCGGTCTTAACGCCCTTGGTGATGAACGCCGACAGTCAGCCTATCGCAAACCAGGACACACGGCTCGCGTCGCAAGAGTGGTGGCCAAACGTCCAGGGCGTTGCCGATGAAAACAAACCTGCCGCCATGGAAATCGCGGCGGCCATCGAACGATGGGACGCCGCGTTTTCCAGTGAAGACGTGGCGGGCGTATTGAACGTGTACGCGCCGAGCTATCGCGATCCCCAGAACTGGAGCAGCGAGTACGTCGGCCGCGCGTACCAGTGGTTTTTCGAACGGTACAGCCACTGCACGATGGCGCGGCAAATCCGGCAATGGGACTTTTCGGCCATCGCGACCACCGGCAAGGTACGCATGCTCCTGTACTGCCAGTTTGCGGGCACGGCCGCCAGCGACCCGACCGGACGCTTCGCGTCCGTCCGCGCGGCGTTTCCATTGAACGACACCGGCGAAGTTTGGCTGACCTTCACGAAGATCGACAGCGCGTGGCGCATCGAGAGCAGCGAACCGGCGCTACCGAACTTCCGCGAGATTTTGTCTTACTCCGCCGGACCGTTTGACGCATTTGCTCCGGGACCCGACACTCCGGCGCCGGCGAATCCGTGACGCGCCGGCGCGGTCCGAGCACCGCGCGCGTGTGCTGGGAGTCTACACGTCCATGTACGGCATGGCCGCGACTTTTCCGATCAACCTTGTGTACACCGTCAAGGCACCGCGATGGTGCGCGGTATGATCGTCGATCCCGCCGACGACCGATGATTTCGGCGCACCGCCCATGACGGGGCCGGCAGGCAGCGGGGCGTTCAGTTCGGCGTCGGACGTCCTCGCTACCTGCTGCACCATCGCGTCATGCGCGCGCTGGTGCCATTCGCGGGCGGCTTTCAGCGAGGCGACCTTTGCCACCTCATTCCAGTGCGCCTCGAAGTTCATGTCGAAGCCCTCGGGCCGGACAATTCCCTCCCGGAACCAATCAATCGTTTGGGCGACGTGCGCCACCTGCTGCGCGACGGTCATCATTCCATCCTTCGGGGAGAAGGACGAATCCCCTTCATCAAGGACTTTCGTCGAGCGATCAAAGTACTCTTTCACCAGATTCAATTGTGTAACCAATCCCGTTGCGAGCGTGGACGACATGGCGTTTACTCCTTTTCGAGCCCAATTTCCCAGCCGTTGAGCGCGACGCACCGTGCGCCCAACGAATTCAATATACTGTATATTTATTCAGATGTCAAGAGCGTAGTGGTCTGCGTCATTTGAACTTGGCGGTCCCAGTCACGTGGAATGCCGCCCGGCACGGAGACCGGGCGCTACAAACATCAACAAAATCGATTGACGGGAACCACTGCTGGTCTGCGCCATTTGAACTTGACGGTCCCAGCCACGTGGAATGCCGCCCGGCACGGAGACCGGGCGCTACAAACATCAACAAAATCGATTGACGGGAACCACTGGTGGTCTGCGCCATTTGAATTTGGCGGTCCCAGTCACGTGGAATGCCGCCCGGCACGGAGACCGGGCGCTACAAACATCAACAAAATCGATTGACGGGAGCCAGTAGTGTCCGAATTCACCGCGATTGATATACTCTGACCCCCGTGGCGCACCAGTGGAAAAAATTGGGCGATATTTCGCAAGCCAACCTCACGCCGATGCTTCGGCAATATCTTGAAGCCAAGGCCGAGAGTGGGGACTCTCTGCTTTTCTTTCGCATGGGAGACTTCTACGAACTGTTTTTTGAGGATGCGGTCGAGGCGGCCGAGTTGTTGGGAATCGCGCTGACATCGCGTGACGCGGTGAACAAAGACGACCGCATTCCGATGGCCGGGGTGCCGGTGCGCGCGGTGGACACGTACCTGGCCAAGGCGATCAAGGCCGGCCGCACGATCACGATCTGCGAGCAGGTCGAAGACCCGCGAGACGCGAAGGGCGTGGTAAAGCGTGCGATCGTGCGCACCATCACGCCAGGCACGGTGCTCGAACCACACCTGCTGGAAGCGAGCAGCAACAATTATCTCGCGGCCCTGTGCGTGCGCGGCGACCGCGCGGGGTTGTCGCTGGTGGACATCACGACGGGCGAGTTCCTCGCCGCTCAAATCGATGGCGACGTTGAGCGCACACTTTTCGACGAACTGACGCGCATGGCCCCAGCGGAATTGCTGGTGCCGGCCGGTTTCAACGGGCAGGCGCTTGACCGCCTGCGCACGCGGTTCTCCGGCATTGCGATTACGAACCGATCGGACGACGAGTTCGACGCAGGCGATGCGCGGACGAGTTTGCTGGAACAGTTCGGTCTTGCGACGTTGAAGGGGATCGGTCTCGACGACGCGCCCGAGGCCGCGAGTTGCGCGGGCGCGGTGCTTCAATACGTGCGTACGACACAACGTGACATGGCGCCGTTGTTGCGCCTGCCGCGCCGGTACAGTCCCTCGCAATACGTCGTGCTCGACGGCAACACGCAGCGCAATCTCGAACTTGTCGAATCCATGGTTGACAAGAAGGGCAGAGGCACGCTGATGTCCGTTCTTGACCGGACGACGACGAGTATGGGCGGGCGCAAGCTGCGCCACTGGATTCTTCACCCGCTGCTCGATGTGAATGCGGTTCGCGAGCGGCTCGGCGGCGTCGAGGAGTTGCACAGCAACGCGGAACTGCGCCTGACGCTGCGCGACGTGCTGCGCGGTATCGCGGACCTCGAACGGCTCACCGGGCGGCTGACCTCTCGGTCGGCGAACGCGCGCGACGTGAAGGCGTTGGGCCTGTCGTTGTCGCACGCGCCGACGCTGCGCGAGGCGCTTGCCGGTTGCCAATCGCAACTCCTCGCATCGTTGCGCGACGGTACCGACGAACTTGCCGACGTGACCGGATGGATCGCCGATGCGATTGTCGACGAACCGCCGCTGGCGTTGCTGGACGGCGGAATCATGCGCGACGGGTGCGACGCGGAACTCGATCGGCTGCGCGGGCTTGTGCGCGGCGGGCGCGACTGGATCGCGACGTTGCAGCGGGAGGAGTCCGAGCGGACGAAGATTCCGAATTTGAAGGTCGGATACAACAAGGTATTCGGGTATTACATCGAGATTACCCGGTCCTACGCGCACCTCGTGCCGCCGGACTATGAACGCAAGCAGACGTTGGTGAACGCGGAGCGCTACATCACGCCGACGCTCAAATCGCGCGAGGAAGAGATCGTCAGCGCGGACGAGCGCATGAAGCAAATCGAGTACGATTTGTTCGTGAGGTTGCGCGACCGCGTCGCGAACGAAGCGCGGCGCATTCAGGCGACCGCCGACACCATCGCAACGATCGACGTCATGTTGTCGCTTGCGGAAACGGCATCCGCGAAGGGCTACTGCAAGCCCGCGATCGACGATGGGGGAGAAATCCGGATTCGCGACGGGCGTCATCCGGTCGTAGAAGACTTGATGGCGCGCAACGATTTCGTCGCTAACGACACGTACCTCGAGCCGGTCGGCGCGCGCATGCAGATCGTCACCGGGCCGAACATGGCAGGAAAGTCGACGTACCTGCGGCAGGTGGCGCTCATTACGCTCATGGCGCAGATTGGCAGCTACGTGCCTGCGGCGGAGGCGCGCATCGGCGTCGTGGACCGCATCTTCACTCGCGTGGGCGCGTCGGACAACCTGGTGCGCGGGGAGAGCACGTTCATGGTCGAGATGATCGAGACGGCGAACATCCTCAATTCCGCGACGGAGAGGAGCCTGCTCGTGCTGGACGAAATTGGCCGCGGTACCAGCACCTTCGATGGCATCAGCATCGCGTGGTCTGTCGCCGAACACATCCACGACCGCATCCGTGCGAAGACGTTGTTTGCGACGCACTACCACGAACTCACGGAGTTGGCGAACAAGCTGGAACACGCGAAGAACGTCAATGTTGCCGTACGCGAATGGGGCGGCAAGGTGGTGTTCCTGTATCGCATAGTAGACGGCGGGGCGGACCACAGCTACGGCATTCAGGTGGCCAAGCTGGCGGGATTGCCGAAGCCCGTCATCGAGCGGGCGCGCGATATTCTGGAATCGTTAGAGTCGGGCAGCACCGCGTCGCTCGGGCTGCCGCAGCAGATGTATCTGTTCGGCGCGAGCGCGGCCACGGAGCCGACCGCCATCGAGCGCGAACTCGAGGCAGTCAACCCGGACGATCTGTCGCCGCGCGAGGCGCACGAACTGGTCTGCCACTTGAAGCACCTGCTTGCGAAGCCCCGGAAAGAGG
This sequence comes from Candidatus Hydrogenedentota bacterium, assembly GCA_013359265.1. NCBI lineage: Bacteria > Pseudomonadati > Candidatus Hydrogenedentota > Candidatus Hydrogenedentota bacterium. The sequence continues at coordinate 23,445 of JABWCD010000035.1, read as the reverse complement.
GGTAGGCGACATAGTCTTGTCGCGCGGGCGGCTTGATCAGGGCTACGCCGCCCCCGTACGACCCCGCCGGAACGGTTTTTCAGCCCGTGCCGCGTCCGCGCACAGGTGAGATGGTTGTGCCGTGCGGGCGAATCTATGGTTGCCAGTGAAACGGCCAGACTGCGAGCTTGTAAAGAAGTTAGCGCTTTGTGTCGATAAGAATGGTTAGCGAAGCAAGGACGATCCGGGTACAATGTCGTTGCGAGCGCGCGCTTCGCCGGCGGCGCGTCCGCAGGCAGCCGAGGGCAGTACGTGAATCATACGGTTGTGACGAGCAAGCAGTTACGCGAAGAACTGGCCAATAGCATTACCCATGGGATCGGGTTCGTCCTGAGTGTGGCGGGCCTCGTAATCCTGGTGGTGTCGGCGTCGATACACGGCGACCCGTACATGGTTGTGAGCTTTTCCGTGTATGGGGCGTCCCTCGTCGTCCTGTATCTGGCATCGACGTTTTACCACAGCTTCCACTCGCCGCGACTCAAACACTACCTGCGGATTATCGACCACTGCGCCATCTATCTGTTGATCGCGGGAACGTACACACCCTTCACCCTGTTAAACCTTCGCGGACCGGTCGGTTGGACGTTGTTTGGGACCATTTGGGCGCTTGCCGCGATCGGAATTGTTTTGAAGTGGTGGCATATTGGCCGCTTCCCGATCCTGACGCCGCTCATTTACGTTGCGATGGGGTGGGTGGGGGCGATTGCGGTGAAACCGTCGATCGAGGCGATTCCGCCGGGCGGTATGCAACTGCTGGTTGCCGGCGGCGTCACGTACACGGTCGGCGTGATTTTCTATGCGCTCGAGAAACTGCCGTACAACCACGCCATCTGGCACATGTTCGTGCTCAGCGCAAGCGCGATGCACTTCTTCGCGATACTCTTTTACGCGATGTAGCGGTCAGCCGCAAACTTCCGCACGCACCGACATCTTGACGCCAATCAACTGCGGGTGATTGAGGTTGAGCAGTTTTGCGAGCTTATGGACGAGGTAGTCCTCGTGACCGTCCAGCGTGCCGTCCGCGTAGATCACGCGCCATACCTCGCGCAGGATGTCGAGCTTTTCCTCGTTCGTACACGCCTGGTTGATGGTGTTCGTGAACTTCCACAAATCGCTCGACTCCGCACGGCGTTCGGTCGCGTACTGCACGAGTTCCTCCGCGTCGTCCTGCGTCAGCGAAAAGCGCTCCTTCAGTGTCCGGACGATGTGCTCGCACTCCGCCGCCGAGAATTCGTTGTCCGCACCCGCCGCTTCGATCAGGATGACGGAGGTTGCCAGGCGCAGTCGTTCCGCGTGATTTTCGGCGGTATCCCGCACCTGCGGGGCGAATAGCGAGACAATTCGTGAAAGCATGAACGCACCTCGTCCTGCCGGGACGATACCATCGCGGCGTATCCGGATTCTAGGCGCGGTGCGCCGTGGACATGCGATTGCACCGTGCATGGATGGATTGTTACATTGAACCCCACGGAGGAAGTGCAGCGAACATGCAGGATTTGAGCAAGCTCAAAGGCTTGACGGAATGGCCGGCGGTCCGCGAGAAGATCGACGCGGCGGTCAGGAATGTACTCGGCGAGATCGATACCGAGCGCGTCGAGTTGCAGATGAAGACGCTCGACGAAACGTCCTTTCCCGGGTTCACGCGCCGCCGCGTAAATTATTTCGTGGACGAATGGGAACGCGTGACCGCGTGGCTCTTCGTCCCGGACGGGCGCGACGAGGTGCCCGGCATTTTGTGCTGTCACGCCGCCGTGCCGCAGGGCAAAGACGAACCCGCGGGCGTGAAGGGTGACGCCCGGCTGGCGATTGCGCAACGCTATGCCGAACTGGGCTACGTTACGATCGCGCCCGACTGCGTGACGGCCGGCGAGCGGCTTTCCCACGGTCTTCCGCCGTACGACACCAAGTCGTTCTACAAGGACAATCCGAAGCGGTCTGTTCTCGGCAAGATGCTGCAGGACCATTCGTACGCGCTCGACGCGATGTGCGATCTGAAGCGCGTCGACCCGGCGCGACTTGGCGTAGTCGGTCACGGACTGGGGGGAACCAACGCATTGCTCCTGTCCGCATTCGATCAGCGCGTGCAATGCTGCGTATCGAGTTGCGGGTTTATCCGGTTTGCGGACGACAAGAACCCCGGCCGATGGGCGAGCGATAACGGCTTCATCCAACTGCCGAAGCTTCGCGACGCCGTTGCGACAAAGTCGTACGCGTTTGATTGGGAGCACATCCTGGCGCTGATTGCGCCGACGCCGACCATGCTAATTGCGACGAACGAAGAAGCGTTGTCCAATGCCAAGAGCGGCGAGAAAGCGGTTAAATCCGCGAAAACTATGTACAAGTACCTTGGCGCCGCAGACGCGCTTGTCCAATACGCGTACCAGACCGACCAAGGTTTGCCGCGCCAGGCCCTCGAGCAGGCAGACGACTGGTTCGAGCGCTGGCTGTAACCCCGGTACCGGAATAGACCGGCACCCGTAGCGGTTGACAAGGGCCGCGAGGTTTACTGAATATAGCGCTCGAGCCTGGTCGGTGTTAGCTCCGGTTTTCGTTCGGTCGACAAATTATCCAGTGTCGCTTTGGCACGGCGAGCCGATTTGTTATGCCCTCATATATCATCTCTTTAACGCTCGGGAGTAGTCATGGCAACGGTCACGAAGAACGCACGGCCCGTGGTGGTGGACGAGCGCGTCACGCGTCTCGTCGAGAACATTGAACAGGTCATTTTCGGCAAGTCCGAAGTCGTAAAGCTGTGTGTGACGGGCCTTCTCGCGCGCGGACACATCCTAATCGAAGACGTCCCCGGCATGGGGAAGACGACACTCGCCCAAGGCCTTGCCCGGTCGATCGAGGGCACATTTCACCGCGTACAATTCACCAGCGACATGCTGCCGTCGGACATCATTGGTGTGTCGATCCTGAACCAGCGCACGAACGAGTTCGAGTTTCGCAAGGGGCCGCTCTTCGCGAACGTGGTGTTGGCGGACGAAATCAACCGGACGCCGCCGAAGACGCAGAGCGCGCTGCTCGAGGCGATGAGCGAGTTTCAGATATCGGTGGACGGCGTGACTCGGCCCTTGCCCGATCCGTTCATCGTGCTCGCGACGCAAAACCCGATCGAGTACGAGGGCACATACACGCTGCCCGAATCCCAATTGGACCGGTTCATGCTCCGGGTTGAAATGGGCTATCCGGGCGACGATCACGAGCTGCACATCATGCGGCGGCGCGATCCGAAAGTCGCGTTGGAACAACTCAAGCCCGTGTTGGCGGCCAAGGACATCACCGATCTTCAGCGAATCGCGGGCACGATTATGGTCGAAGAGAGCGTCGCACGCTACATGCTCGCCATCGTCCAGGCTACGCGCGACAACGAGTTTGTCCAGCTTGGCGCGAGTCCGAGGTCGTCGGTGTCGTTTTACGAGGCGTGCCAGGCGCGCGCGATGGTAGAAGGGCACGACTACGTGACGCCCGACGACGTTCGACAGATGGCCATACCGATATTGTCGCACCGCATTCTCGTGAAATCGCGCGACGGGAACCCGATTGCGTCGGCGCGGGCGCGGGCGCGCGTGATCCACGAGATACTCAAACAGACCCCAATTCCCGAGTAGACCATGAAGAAGCGTATCCGGCACACCCGGCGGCGAATCACCCGGACTGGGCTTGTGTTCGTCGTATGCGCGATGCTTTCGCTTCTGGCGTCATGGAACTCAGGCATCAATCTTTACTACCTAATCTTTGCGGGCATCGCGAGTTTCATAGCCGCATCATTTGTGCTGAGCCGCCGGACGCTGCAGAAGCTCGAGTTCGTCCGCGAGGCGCCCCGCGCGGTCAACCGGAACGAATCCTTCGGCGTACTGGTGCGCATCGCGAACCATCGAAAATACCTGCCCGTGGCGTCCATCCGCATCGAAAACGAGGGATACCGAGACGTCTCGATCGGGTACGTGCTTTCGATTCCAGCGATGCGCACGGCGCAAATACGTTATACGGAACTGTTCGAGCGCCGTGGGCTGCGAAAGCTCCCGAGTCTCGAACTTGTGACATCGTTCCCGTTCGGCATAATCGAGGCGCGCCGAATCGTCCCAATTGATACGGAAGTCCTGGTGTACCCGCGCGTACTCGCGGCGCGCACGGCGTTGATCGAGCAGTTGCGGGGTTCCGGGGAGCTGCCGAAAGTCGCGCAGGGCCCTGGTGACGAATTCTTCAGCCTGCGCGAGTACATTCCCGGCGACGACCTAAGGTTTATTTCGTGGCGGGCAAGTGCGCGGACCGGAACGTTATACGTAAAGGAACTCGAGCAGCAGACGTCGCGCTACGTCGTGATCGCGTTTGACTCGCGCATCAAGGCCAGTGTGGACAACTACCCCGACCGATTCGAGGAAGCGATCGAGCTTGTCGCGTCCATCGCCGTCACGCTGCTTAACCGGCAATACCGCGTGGCCATTGTCACGCCGACGTTGGTCCTCCGGGAAGGCGAAGGGGCCGCGCACGCCTTGAAGGTGCTCGAGTTGCTGGCGCGGATCGAACCGGCCGAAGCGGACGCGCGCGATCCGTTCGACCGCGCGTTAGAAGAGGGGGACTACCAACACGCGTCCTATTTACTTGTCTCGCCGGACCCGGCGCAGTGGGGAGCTATGTTCGCGGCGGGCCAACCGCGCGTGCTCGACCCGCGGGAGGTGATCCATGCCTGAGTTCTCGCTGCGCACCGTGCGCATCAGCCTCGCGATCATGACGCTGTCCGGCTATCTCGCGCTGGCAACGACGGAGGCGTTCGGTCCCGAGATTGCGATTGTGCCGATAGCGCTCGTCGCGGCGATGCGCTTCTTCGAGCGATTGGATGCACGCTCGGCGGCATATCGGCGCGTCTCGCAGTCTGTCACCATAGTCTTCACGATCCTTGTCGTGCCGTACCTTTTTTTCAACCTCATTTCCGGGCTCACGGCAATTGTCTTGTACGTACAGGCCTACCTGATTCTGCACGGGAAAGGGGTGAAGGAGTACAAGTACCTCTTCCTCATGGCGTTCTTCCTACTGGTTGACGCGGCGGCGCAAAGCCCGGATTCCGGTTTTGGTCTCGTCGTCCCGGTATTCGTTTTCAGTGCGGTATGGGCGTTCGCAACAGTTCAAATCTATGCCGAAACGGAAGCCAACAAGAACGGAAATATAGCCGACCTCCTTCCGGCCGAATACCGCCGCGGTTTCCTTCCGCCGGAGGTCCTACAGTGGATTCGGGGGGAGCGCCGCGATCAGATGTCCGTGGGGCCGGTATTGGCGGGTGTATCGATTGGGTGCATCGTTGTGACGCTCGTATTGTTCCTGCTTACGCCGCGGATCGAGGCGGGCGTCTTCGGGCGCAGCAACCTAGTCACGAATGTACAGCGTTCAGGGTTGGATTCCGGAGTGAACATCGCAGCGGGCGGCACAATCGCGACAGACGAGGCGCCGGTGTTTCTGGCTCGCTTTCCCGACGAGCCAACGGGTAAACCGGAGTGGCTGACGGACGGACTTTATTGGCGGGTTACAAGTTACAACCGCCTAATCGGTTCCGAGTGGGACCGGCTCGCGGTGGACTTCGACTACGTATTTTGGCGCGGCCGGGGCGGCAGGCTGGACCGCGAGGCGCCGGAAGTGGGGCGCCGCGTCGTCCAGGAGATTTTTCTTCAGGATGCCCAGGGCCTGCCGGGAGTCCCGGCGCTGCCGGGAGTTTATAGACTTCGATCTACGGCGAACGCGGCGGCAATTTTTGCGCAGTCTGAGACAGACCCGATGACGATAGTCATCACGGAGTCGGTCGGCGAAAGCGTTTCGTACCGTGCGGAGTCGCGGGTGCCCAATTGGACACCCGCGCAGCTTCGTGCCAAACCGCCGCAATACCGGATGGATCTGGAATCGCGGATCGCCATGCAAAAGCATACCGACAACCGGATCTCCGAGGAGGCCAAGTTACTCGCCAAGAGTCTCACCGACGGACTCGAAACGCCGTACGACAAGGCACTGGCGATTCAAACGTATCTGAAGGACCCGTCGAACTACTCGTATTCGACGTCGTTGGAGAGCTTGTCGACCGTCGATCCCATCCACGACTTTCTCTTTATCCGAAAGCACGGCCATTGCGAGTTGTTTGCCAGCGCCATGTGCATGATGTTGCGTAGCGTCGGCGTGCCGGCACGCGTCGCGTCCGGGTTTCGGGACGGCGACTGGAGCGAGGACGACGGCGGGTTTATCGTGCGGCGGCGGCATGCGCACTTGTGGGTCGAGGTGTATCTGGACCCCGAAATTGGATGGTGCATATTCGATCCTTCGGGCGAAGCCGATCCGAACGATACGTTTCTGGCCGCGCTCCAGCGCGTGCTCGGGCGTTACCTGCTCATGGCCCGATTTATGTACTACCGCGACATCATTGGTTACAGCAGTGGTATTCAGCTCAGTGACATTGCAGATTTTTCAATGGGGCTGATTCAGTTCGACGTTGAGCTGATGCGGACATCGCTGCCGTCGCTGAAGTCTCTCAGCACCGGCTTACCCGCAATCGTGATATCGCTCTTTGTAGGTGTGGCGATTGTGTGGGGATTCGTGCTCATGTACCGGAGCGCCGCGCTACGCCGGAAGACCGGCGCAGGGCTGGTCTATTCCGCCGATCAGGCGCGCGCGACCCGGCTCTACGTGCGACTGCGCAGGCGCGTCGCCACATTGGGAACGGACGCGCACGGCATCGGCGCGCGCGAATTGGTCCACGCCGTTGAATCGAATCCGTCGATCGACGCGGCGACGGTCTCACGAATCGTCCGGGCGTACAACGAAACCCGGTTCGGAGGACGCCCGATGGACAAGCGGAGCTACGAGGAATTGGCCCGGGCGGTACGCCTCGTCAAGCGCGACGCGCGGGCGCGGCAGCCGTCATTGGCCGAGCAGTAACGCGACCGCGTTCCGCTGCCACAAGGCGACGGCAATGTCTGTCTTGCCGTCACCATTGAAGTCTCCGCCGACGATTGCGCGAGGCCGGCCGTCCTTGAACGAATGGACCTCCCGCGCGAAGGATAGTGGTAGCTGTCCCGGCGGCGACCCATTGAGGAAGATGCGGACCTTCGAGGAAGCGTAGCACGCGGTCGCAAAGTCCGGCCTGCCGTCTCGATTGAAATCCCCCGCGACGAGATCGCGGATTTCGTCGTCGACACGCTGGTAATCGTCGTTCTCCGACATGGAGACCCGTTGCGCCATCCCGAAACGAAAGCTACGTTCGGCGTCGCCGAAGAAGATATCGACGGAGTCCGTCGTAAAACAATGGGCTACCGCGATATCGGTTCTGTCGTCGCCGTTGAAGTCGGCTAGCCGGACTTTGAGCGGCAACGGACCGGTACTCGAAAACCGGTTTACCTCGGCGAAGGTGCCATCGCCCGCGCCTTTCCAGACCGCAATCTCGCCCGAATTGTACATTGCTGTGACGAGGTCCACCTCGCCGTCGCCGTTCAGGTCCGCCGCTTGAACGTCGCGCGGACCGCCGCGGGCAGGCGTAATCACAGGTGCGCCAAAGTATTTCTCCGCATCGCCCGGCAGAAAGACGATTGCATCGGCAGACCAGGCAGTCGCTACAACGTCGCGAAACTCGTCGTGGTTGAAGTCGCGCACGACAAGCGAGGTAAGGCCCGGCACCGTGTACAACGGCTGCTGATCGTTGTCGAGCATTCGCGCGTAGCGCAGCCCGGTGTCCGGTATGGTGAACGTAATCGGTTCAAACCCGCTCTCGCTGAGATTGCGAAACAGCGTGATGTGCCGGCGGCGCGGATCGTGAAAGCTGGCGACAACCAGGTCGGGCGCCTTGAGTGCGTCGATGTTTGCGGCGACCACGCAGTACGGCGCAAACCCGGCGCGAAGCGGCGGACGCGCCACGTACTTTAGCGGGGATTCGGAGAGCAACAGCGACAACTCGTCGTTGGCGGGGCGTTCCTCGCGCATACTCGCCAACTCGCCGCGGTCCGCCGTGACAATGTCGGGAATGCCGTCCGCGTTCAGGTCCTCGACCACGATCGAGCAGGGATTTGGGCCGACTTGGAAGCGTTCCGCGTGCTTGACAAATACCTCGGCGCCCACGGACGTCAGGAAACACGCGGCCACCACACTGATGCGCAGGGATGCAGACATTATCGCGCCACTCGAGCCGGGCGCGCGGCGGCAAACTGCGCGGCGAGTTCGATTGCCGCGAGAAGGCTGTCTGCGCGCGCGATTCCCTTCCACGCGATATTGTACGCGGTGCCGTGATCGACGCTTGTCCGCACGATGGGGATGCCGAGCGTTACGTTGACGCCTTCGTCCATGGCGATGAGCTTCAAGGGGATATGCCCTTGATCGTGGTACATGGCGACGACGACATCGAACTCGCCCTCGCGCATGCGTCGAAACACTGTATCGGGAGGATATGGGCCAGTACACTCGATGCCTTCGCGCACGCACGCGGCGACCGCAGGTGCGATTTCCCGCGATTCCTCGTCTCCCAGAAGCCCGTTCTCGCCCGCATGCGGATTCAGCCCCGCCACGGCGATTCTGCGCGGCGCAACGCCAAGGCGCGCCAGGGCGTCGTGGGCGATGCGGACGGTCTCGACGATACGCGGCGTCTTCACCTCGGTAATTGCTTCGGCCAGCGGCAAATGGCCGGTGATATGTACAATCCGCATGCGGCCGGCGAACAGCGACATCCGGTATTCGGCCGAACCGGTCATCTCGGCGACGATTTCGGTGTGGCCAATTGCACGGCACCCCGCTAGCCGAATTCCTTCCTTGTTTATCGGGCACGTGACTACGGCGTCGACATCACCTCGCAGCGCCGCGTTTACGGCCTCGCGAATCCAGGCGATCGCCGCCAGGCCGGCATCCTTTTGCACGATGCCCGGGGTCCGGCGCGGGAAATCATGGCCGCAATCGATTACCGTCGAATCGTCCCCGAACGACGCCTGCACTCGGTCGCGCGCGTCACGCAGTGTGCGGGCGCAGCCGTAAACGATCGGCGCGCAAATGGCTGCCAGTTTTGGGTCGCCCAGCGCGCGCGCGAGAATCTCGGGACCGATCCCGTTTACATCGCCCATCGTAAGCGCAACGCGCGGCTTGCGCACGAAGCGTTCGTCTACTCGTTGTTGCACTTCCACGTGTTGCTCCGAAAGCGCATAGCATACGCGCGCGCACCCGGCAACTCCACTGGAACACTCGGTGTCAGGAGTTGATGCCGCGCACGCTGCCTCGCGCTCGAACGCGATTGCTCTTGCGTGGCGGCCAATCGGATGTTATAATTTCAATTCTCGATCTTGGAGCGGATCGTTGGGGAGCGGCGGCAGGTTGGGTGTGCAAAAGCCGTCGGCTTCAGTCTTCTGTTATGGCATCACAATTCGAAGCGGGTGAGTTGTGTCTGTTCGTACGTATCTGCACGCTCCATTACTCCCAAATTGGAAAACTGGCGTACCCAATCTGTCTGCGTTGCGGGCGGAAACAAGTCGTGATTTCCGTGATGTGCGTGCGCGATTTTTGGAACCGTGCGCGACAGAACGAATCGCGCGGTGAGCGTAACACGATGTAAACGGTCACGCGTCAGTGATGTAGAAAAGGTGCTTGACAGTTCGCGCGATCGTGATGCAAACTTCGGCACTTACTTCACGGCGCATGTTGCGCACGTACTGTGGATAACTTGTGGATTGCGTGTGCAAAGCGATCGCGCGCATTTCTGACCGATGTGTCGCGCAGCGTTTCTTGCAGACTGGGCATTGCCGCTGTGGAGTGGGTACGCGGTAGGCTCATGGGACGGTACGTGGCTGCGGTCGTCCGTGGGTATCGAGAAACGGTAGGGGTCGGAGCCTCGCGCGAGTTCGGCGGTTTGACCTGAGCGCGGGATTTCAACTCACTAATGGCGGAAGGGGGTTCGGCATTTTGCCTGCAAACGACGGTGGTGGGGTCCATGCGGCCCTTGACGATCAAAACCCATGGGACGCAACACAGGAGCGTCTGCGAAAAATCCTCGACGAGCTAAGCTTCGAGAACTGGTTTTCCCAAACCCGATTCGATTCCTATGAAGATGGGCGGCTGACGGTCGCCGTACCCAACAAGTTCTTCGCGGACTGGTTGCGCGAGCACTACATGGATGCCGTGCTTGCGTGCGCGGGGACCGTCGTTCCCGATTTGCGCGAAGTGGTTTTTCGGCCGGTTTCGACGGACGGTGCGTCTAAAGCGGTCAAGGCAAAGCCCGAGCAACTCCAGCTCCCGCGTATGCCGCAAGAGCGCGCTCCGCAGACCCCGCGCCCGCAACCTTTCAATCCGCGGTATACGTTTGACCGCTTCGTCGTCGGGAACGGGAATCGGTTCGCGCACGCGGCCGCACGCGCGGTCGCGGAGTCGCCAGGCCGTGCATATAACCCCCTGTTCCTGCACGGGGGCACGGGCCTCGGCAAGACGCATCTCATGCAAGCCATTGGGCAGGAGATATTTCAGCGCCGGCCGGACGCAAACATCTGCTACATCTCCTCCGAGCACTTCACCAATCAACTCATCGAGAGCATCGCGAAGAAGTCGACGATGAAATTTCGAACGAAGTACCGGAAAGCGGACGTGCTGCTCATCGACGACATCCACTTTATCTCGCGCAAGGAAGCGACGCAGGAAGAGTTTTTCCACACGTTCAACGTGTTGTTCGATATGCACAAGCAGATTGTGATATCGAGCGATCGCCCCCCCAAGGAGATTGCCGGTCTCGAACAGCGACTCATTTCGCGGTTCGAGTGGGGGTTGGTCACCGACATCCAGCCGCCCGACCTCGAAACGCGCATTGCGATCCTCCAGAATAAGGCGGCCCGCGAAAACCTGACCGTACCGGCCGAAGTGCTGGACTGTATCGCCAAGTTTATTACGTCGAACATTCGCGAACTCGAAGGTTCGCTCGTCACGCTCCTCGCGTACGCCAAGTTGACGGAAAAACCGATCACACCCGAACTCGCCGAGGAAGTATTGCGTGATCTCATCGGTAAGGAACGTCTGCAGCCGATAAACGTCGAAGCCGTGCTCCGCGCCGTCGCGGAACATTTTGACGTGCGGATTTCCGACTTGCGCAGCCGCAACCGGCAGCGCCAGGTGGCGTACCCGCGCCAACTTGCCATGTATCTCTGCAAGGACATGATCGCGAAGCTGTCTTATTCGGAGATCGGCGAGGCGCTCGGCGGTAAAGACCACACAACGGTGCTGTACGCGGTCCAGAAGATCGGCAAGGAAGTGAAGAACGACAAGGGGACCGCGCAACTCGCCGCGCTGCTACAGCGAAAAATCCGGGGATAGCCGCCCTGGCCGGCGTGAGAGCAAGAGTCAGCGAACTCCAAGCACGGTATTGCGAAGGACACCGATTTCCGGTACACGCACCTCGACGACGTCGCCGGGGTGGAGTGCCGCGATACCTTCCGGAGTACCGGTGGACAGCACGTCCCCCGGCTCGAGTGTGACGAACCGCGAGACGTACGCGATCAGTTCGGGCAATTTGAAAATGAAGTGGCGCGTGTTGCTCTTTTGCCGGACTTCGCCGTTCACCGCACACTCGATGTCCACTTCCAGCGGCCAGGGCAGGGCGTCGCGCAGCACGAGGTACGGCCCGAACGGGCAAAACGTATCGAGACTCTTAGACCGGAACCACGGGTGGCCGGCAGCGATGTCCTCCCGTTGCATCTCGCGTGCCGTCACGTCGTTCACCAACGCGTACGCCGCGATACACGCCCGCGCATCCGCGGGCGAAATATCCTTGGCCGTGCGGCCGATGACGACCGCCAGTTCCCCCTCGTGATCGACGCGTCCATACGCCGGCCGTATCACGATCGCCTGGTCAGGACCGATGCAGGACGTCGGCGCCTTCGAGAAGAATATGGGCTCTTTGGGAACATCGTGGCCGGTTTCCGCGGCGTGCGCCGCATAGTTGCGGCCGATGGCGACGATCTTTCCGGGACGATACGGCAATTCGAAGCTGAGCGGTCCCGTCAGCGCACACTTGTCAACGATCGAATGCCGGCGGAACTCCGCAAGGATCGGGGAAAGCGCGGACGGATCGACCAATCCCATGCGCAGCAATTCGAGCACATCGCGCACCGGCATGCCGAGCCGTTGCCGTTCCATCAGTTCGTATATTCGGTAGGCGCGCGTAAAATCGAACCAACGGCCATCAACCTCAAGCGCTACGGCAGACTCGCTTTCGAGACGAACTACGCCAATTTTCACGCCGGTCTCCTTCGGAAAACGGGGCAAGCCTACACGCCACACTACACGAAAGACAATGTGGTGCGCGTTGTGTTGGAAAATTCATACACGGAATCGCATAATACGCATTCGGTGTGGAGCGTGCGCCGGTTTTGGAAATCCCCAAAGCCAGTGCGCATCGGATCGGCTTGAGTCGATTGCCCGCGAACGTGTCCGGGCGTGGCGCGTCGGGGTGGAGAATAGGTATTGCAGAGGACGTATTTCTCCTGGGCAGCCGCCGCGTTGGGGTGCGCGTTTGTTCTGTTCTTTCTCTGGCCCGTGCGGTCGGGTACGGTTCTCGCCGTATTCGTCCCGCCTGCTCCCGGCGCAGACCCCGAGTGGGAGGCCGTTCAACAGGGCCGCACGGTCATCACCTATTGGAACCGTGCGCAAGGCCACGAATTCGATATGCACAAAGAACTCGTGGACGAGTTCAATAAGAGCCAGGACCGGATTTACGTTCACTCCATCAGCATCGGGTGGCGCATCGAGAAGCTGTTGACGGCCATTTCAAGCGGCGCCCCGCCGGACGTGTGCAGCATGGATCAGCAAGCGCTCGCCCAACTCGCGCCCCAAGGGTGCTTTATTCCGCTCGAGGAATGGATGGCCAAGCAGCCGAACATGAGTAAGGAAGACTTCTTCCCGCACATGTACGAGGCGGTCTACATCGACGGCCACGTTTACGGTATTCCGACGACAACGGATGTCTACTGCCTGTTGTGGAACAAGGCTGCATTCCGTAAAGCGGGGCTCGATCCCGAACGCCCGCCGAAAACGCTGAAGGAGCTCGAGGAGTATGCGCAAAAGCTGACTGTGCGCAACGCGTCGGGCGGCATTGAGCAAATTGGATTCCTTCCCTGGCTGCCCTGGGACTTCACCTACATGTGGGGAAACTTCTTCGGAGGAAAGTGGTTCGATCCGGACAACTCCATCGTCGTCGCCGCGCAGGACCCGAATATCGTCCGCTCGCTCGAATGGCAGCGGAGCTGGATTCGCGACCCCGCCGATCCAAACCCGGCTCCGTATTCGCTGGACAAGGACGTGGCGCAGGCGTTCTACAACGGGTTCTCCGCGGGCGGGGCGTACTTCAGCGCGACCAATCCGTTCTATACCGGCAAGGTCGCGATGATCCACGAGGGCGAATGGCAGTGCACGTTCGTTCCGAAGTACGCGCCGAATCTCGAATGGGGAGTCGCGCCGATCCCGCAGCCGGAAGGCGCCCCGCCGATGTGCTATTCGGGATCATGTGTGCTTGACGGCGTTCCGGCTGGGAGCAAACACGAAAAGGAAGCGCTCGAATTCCTGGCGTGGTTTTATTCGCAACGGCCGGACGGCCGGCCGTCGCCCGCGAGCGATTTCGCGTACATGATCCACAATGTGACGGGCCGGCGGTCGGAGGCCGCTCAGGAACGCTTCAGCGGCGATCCGAAGTTCCGCGTGTTCGTCAACGAACTCATGACGAAGCCGGCCGTGTATTACCCGTCGATTCCCGTGGGGCGTCAGTTTGCGGACGAATGCCAGAAAGCGCGCGAATACGTGATGTTCGGCGCCAAAGAGCCGGAGCAGGCCCTGGCGGACTCGCAGCGCATGGTGAACGCGGATTGGGACCGCGTTCGCGAAACCAAGGTGGCGAAGACGCCATGACCAAGTCCGCTCGCCGAGATTTGCGCAATGGACTGCTCTTCGCGTCGCCCTACATCATCGGGTTTCTGGCGTTTACGCTGTACCCGTTTGGAGCGAGCGTTTACTACAGCTTTTGCAGCTTTAACGCGATCGATCCGCCCGTGTGGACGGGACTCGCCAACTACCGCCAAATGCTGTCCGATGGCTATCTGCATACGTCGCTGTACAACACGTTCTACTACACGCTCGGGTCGGTGCCCATCGGCATAGCACTCAGCATTCTGTTGGCGGTATTTCTCAATCAGAAGCTGACCGGTATGTCCGCCTACCGAACGGTCTTTTTTCTGCCCACGATCGTGCCGATCGTCGCCACGTCCGTGTTGTGGCTGTGGGTGTTCAATGCCGAAAGCGGACTGCTAAACGGCGTGCTGCGCCAAGTCGGCGTCGAGTGGCTGCTCGCGCGGGCCGGCCTCCCGCTGCCCAACTGGCTTTCCGACGAAAATTGGGCCATGCCATCTCTCATCCTCATGAGCTTTTGGGGCATTGGCGGGGCCGTCGTGATCTTCCTGGCGGGCCTTGCCGAAGTCCCGCAGTCGCTCTACGAAGTGGCGGAAATAGACGGCGCCGGCCCGATACGAAAATTCTGGAACGTCACGCTCCCGATGATCACCCCAACGATTCTTTTCAACCTGGTCATGGGGCTTATCGGCGCATTCCAGTATTTCACCCAGGTGTACGTCATGACGGCGGGCACGGGCGGGCCGGCGAATTCGACGCTCGTGTACGCGCTCTATCTCTACCAGAAGGCATTCAATTACCTGAACATGGGCTATGCGTCCGCGATGGGGTGGATGCTATTCGTAGTCGTACTCGCGTGCACGATGGGCGTGATGTATACGTCGAAGCGATGGGTCCACTACCATGGCGAATAAGTCCGTGCTCCATTCGTTCTTGGCGCACTCGCTGTTGCTTGCGGCATCGGTCCTCTTCATCGCGCCATTCGTGTGGATGGTGTCCACCTCGCTCAAACACGAATCGGCGATCTTCCCGAAGTCAGGCGAACCGCCCCAATGGATTCCGCGCACCGAGCGCTTCGACGACCAAGGACGCCGCATGGTCACGTACGAGGGCAAGTCCGGAATCGAACTCCGTGACGAAGAGGATAAGAAGGTCATTCTGGTCGACGGACAGGAATTGTCCGTCTGGCCGTCGGATGTCGCGGTTCAGCAGGATATCGGGTTTCATTGGCAGAACTATCCACGGGCGTTCGACACAATGAACTTTTGGATCAATTTGCGCAATACCCTTTTTATCTGTGTGTCAGTGGTAATCGGCACGGTAATTTCGTGCTCGCTGGTGGCCTACAGTTTTTCGCGGATAGATTGGCCGGGGCGCGACGCGCTCTTCATCGCAGTCCTCGCGACCATGATGCTTCCCTACGAAGTGACGCTCGTGCCGCTGTTTGTGCTCTATAAACACTTGGGCTGGACCGGGAGCTTCAAACCGCTGATCATCCCCGCATTCTTCGGCACCCCGTTCTACATATTTCTGTTGCGCCAGTTTTTCATGGGCATCCCGCGCGACTTGTCGGCGGCCGCCCGCATCGACGGGTGCAGCGAGTTGGGCATTTTCATGAACGTAATCGTTCCGTTGTCGAAGCCCGCTCTGGCAACGACCGCGCTGTTCATGTTTCTGTTCCAGTGGGCGGACTTTCTCAATCCGCTCATTTATCTGCAGGACGATCGCCAGTACACGCTCGCGATCGCGCTGCAACAATTCCAGAGCACCCACGAGAGCGAGTGGGGGCCGCTCATGGCCATGTCCACCGTCATTACCGTTCCGATCA
This sequence comes from Candidatus Hydrogenedentota bacterium, assembly GCA_013359265.1. NCBI lineage: Bacteria > Pseudomonadati > Candidatus Hydrogenedentota > Candidatus Hydrogenedentota bacterium. Next base: position 7,685 of record JABWCD010000035.1, on the reverse strand, counting down.
TCGTGCTGTTTTTCTTGACACAGCGCATGTTCATTCAGGGGATTACGATGACCGGCCTGAAGGGCTAGGCCGCGGCGAGGCGCCGTCCTATATCTGCAATGCAGTAATCTTGAAATACGTCATAGATTCCGCTACCTTATGTCGATGTGTACTGTAGCGAAAATAACTACACAGACACTTTCACGTATAAGGGAGAGTTGATGTCTAACGATGCCCGGTATTCCGTCAACTTTGACAGCCCACTCGCGGTATACACACAAATCGAGAACCAAATCTTGTTTGACGTCGCGTCGGGGCGCCTGAAGGCAGGCGATCGCGCGCCGTCCGGCAGGGATTTGGCGCTGATGTTGGGTGTAAACCCCAACACGGTCATGAAGGCGTACCGCGACCTTGAACTATGCGGTATCGTCGAATCGCGCCGAGGCGTGGGCGTTACGATAACAGAGAAGGCCCCGAAACTTGCCCGCGACCGCGCAGGCGCTTTGGTAACGGAACATCTGCGCGAGGCGGTCGCCGAATGCGTAGCAGTCGGGATCAAACCGGCGCAGATTCGCTCGCTGGCGGCCGACACGATCACCAAGAGCCAGGGGCCCTACCGAAAACGTTGAGACGGCCTCGGCGCCGTATCGTTTTTAGGGTTTCACGTCCAGCCGGTACGAGCCGTGTTCGAAGGTTACCTCGCATGGCGCGGCGAAAGCTTCCGACAGAATCGGCGCCGTGAGCGTTTCTTCGGGCGTGCCCTGGGCCAGTACGGCGCCACGCGCGAGGATTAGGACCCGGTTAATCCACGGTCCAATTTCCTCGATGTGATGGGTGACGAGGACGAGCGCGGGCGCGGTGGGTGTTTGCGCAAGATTTCCGATGTCGCGCAAGAAGTGGTGCCGCGCCGCCGGGTCGAGGCCCGCGCAGGGTTCGTCCAATAACAACAGGGCCGGACGCGCGGCGAGCGCCCGCGCGATGAGAACGCGCTGTTGTTCCCCTTGCGACAGAACGCCGAACTTCCGGTGCGCGAGGTGGTCGCCGCCGACGCCGGCCAGTGCTGCAAGCGCTGCGTTCCGTTCGTCCCTATCGAAGTGGCGATACAGACCGAGCGACGCATCGATACCGGACAGAACGACGTCGAGTGCATCGTCGTCGGCGGGCAAGCGCTGTTCGATCGACGCGCTGACCCACCCGACGTGCCGGCGCAACGCGCGGACGTCGGTCTCGCCGAACCGGTTCCCCAGCACATCGAGCGTGCCTTCCGAAGCCCATTCGTATCCGGTGACGATTTTGAGCAGCGTCGTCTTGCCGGAACCGTTCGCGCCGAGAATGGCCCAATGTTCGCCCCGCCGCACGGTCCACGAGACGCAATTAAGAATAGTGCGGCTATCCCGGACGAAGCCGATCGAATCGAGGGAGAGGATGTCCGTCACAGCGGCCGCGATCCCATCTAGCCTGGCCAGCCTTCCGCGCCGATGAGCGGTACGAACACGCACTTCACGCTCTCGTCTTCATGAAAGCTTCCGCCGTGCCGGACCACGCGCACCAGATACTGAAGTTCGCGCGGACCAACCGGGCAGACGAGCCGTCCGCCTTCGGCCAGTTGCTCCCGCAGGGACAGCGGCACGGAAGGCGCCGCGGCGGTCACGACAATCGCGTCGTACGGCGCGCCGTCGCGCCAGCCGAGGGTGCCGTCGCCCGTTACCACTTCGATGTTCGAGTACTCGAGATTTCTCAACCGTTCGGCGGCCCTGTCGGCGAGAGGCGGGATGCGCTCGACGGAGGTAACGTGCGACGCGATGGACGCCAAGATGGCAGTTTGGTATCCGCTGCCGGTGCCGATTTCGAGCACGCGGTCCGACGGATCGAGTTCCAGCAACTGGGTCATCACGGCGACCATGTAGGGCTGCGAGATGGTCTGGCCGTGGCCGATTTCGATCGGATGGTCTTCGTACGCATGCCGGCGCAGCGGTTCGGGGATGAAGGCATGGCGCGGGACGGCGCGCATCGCATCGAGGACGCGCTCGTCGACAATTCGCCGCGCCATGAGTTGCGACTCGACCATGCGGGCGCGTTCGTTTTCGTACGAATCGAAGGGTAGCGAACCGCTGTCGTCCCGGCGAGGTCCCGTATCGCGCGATCGGCCCCACATGACGGTTACACCGGCGGGGTCACGATGTCGATCGCGACCGTGCGGATCAACCAAAGTAGGAGTACTGCGATGAGCGGGCCGACGTCCATCGGGCCCACCGCGGGCACGATACCGCGAATCGCGCGGAGCAAGGGGTCCACGGCGCGCGCGATCCAGCGCAGCCGCGTGTCGTAGAAATCGAGTTCGATGTATGGACCGAGCCACCGAACCAGGATCAGCAGCATGTACAACGTGAAGCCGCTGTAAATGGCGCTGCCGATCATTGCGCCCAAATCGATGCTCACGCGAAACGGAACTCCTCCAGCCGCGTGTAGACGGGCCCGCGCGGCGTCAATTCACTCTTCAATAATGACACGGCGGAGACGGCGAATTCACCCGCGGTGAATCCCCGCTCGCGCTCGATGGCCTGCGTCAGTTCGGCGGGCGGGCGGAAGTCTTTTACGCGCGCGAGCGTGATATGCGGGTGAAAAGGTTTGGGCTCGGGCGCTATTCCCGCGGATTGGGCCGCCACTTCGCAGATCGCCTGGACGTTTTCCAGCGGCCCGGTCAACGGGCCAATACCGGCCCAGATCACGCTCGGTTTGCGCGGGTTTTGGAACGCGCCGACGCCCTGGGCGTGCAACTCGAATGGTCTGACGCTGTCGAACGCGCCGCGGAGATTGGAGACAATCGTCGAAACGCTTGCGTCGTCCGCGTCGCCTATAAAGCGCAAGGTGAGATGCATGTGCTCGGGACGGACCCATGACGCGCGGACGGGACACCGCCGCAGCCTCGCCGCGAGATGTCCCAGCCGCTCGGTGACGCTTTCGGGTAGTTCTATAGCGAGAAAGCAGCGCATACGTGTACGCTTCGTCCCCCTCGCATTCAATTCTACAGCAACAGAGGTGCGAACGGCGGGCCGGGCGAGCAGGTGAGAAATGGACAGGCGCGCGCCGCGTTCGTATACTGCCGTCTGCGCCACGCGAGCCGGGATGGCGCGACCAGAGATCAACGCATGGGGGAGAATCCTGTGCCTCCGGGGGAGATGACGCGGTGACGGACGTACTGTTTGGGAAGAAGAAATGGACGGACGGGCTGACGGGATACCATTGGCTTGTCCTGGTGGTCGTGTCGCTGGGCTGGATGTTCGACACGATGGACCAGTGGCTATACGTGGCCGCGCGACAACCGGCATTGAAGGACCTGGTCGGACCGGAAGGCACGCCGGAGCAATTGAAGACACTCGGCGGGATCGTAAACGGCGTCTTCATATTCGGTTGGGCCACAGGCGGGTTTCTGTTCGGCATGGTGGGGGACAAGCTCGGGCGCACGATGACCATGGCCATTACGGTGTTGGTGTACGCCGTGTTCACCGGCTTGAGCGGACTCGCGACGAATTGGGAGATGTTCGCGTTCTTCCGGTTTCTCACCGGGCTGGGAATCGGCGGCGAGTTCGCCGCGGGCGCCGCGCTTGTGGCGGAGGTGTTTCCGGACCACGCGCGGCCGGTCGCGTTGGGAATCATGCAGGCGTGCTCGGCCATTGGCAACATTCTGGCGGGTGTGATCAGCCTTACGGTGTTCCAGACAATTGGCAGCGAAGACAATTGGCGATACATTTTCTTCGTTGGCTTTGTGCCGGCGCTGCTCGTTTTCATCATTCGACTGTTCGTGAGAGAACCGGAGCAGTGGCACGCCGCGAAGCAGGAAGCTAAGAGCGGCGATATCAAGCTTGGTTCCATCGCGGCGCTGTTCTCGGATCGCGAGTTGCGAAGCCATACCATTGTCGGCGTGTGTCTGGCGGCAGTCGGCGTTGTCGGGTTCTGGGGCATTGGTACGTTCTCGTTGGACTTCCTGCGGGGCCTGGTTAACCCGGAGAGTGCGCCGGAATTGCGGGGCCAAGCCGATAAGTTCGCGAGTTACGCCATCATGATTCAGAACGCGGGCGCGTTTTTCGGCATATTGACGTGGGCGTGGTTCGCGCAGCGTATCGGCCGCAAGCCCACCTTCGCGGTGGCGTTTACCGCCTGCGCGATCGTCGTGCCGCTAACGTTCAACATCTCGGACTCGCCGGCCGTTGTCTTGTGCATGGTCGCGATCATGGGGTTCTTCCTTACGTCGTTGTTCGGCGGATACGCGGTGTACTTTCCCGAGTTGTTTCCGACGCGGCTGCGCGCGACGGGCACGGGGTTCTGTTACAACGTCGCCCGGTATATCTCGATCTCCGGTCCGTGGACCTTCGGGATACTCAGCGCAAAACTCGGATTCGGTTGGTCGGCGGCGCTCATGTCGATCGTGTTCCTGCTGGGCCTCCTGGTGCTACCGTTCGCGCCGGAGACGCGCGGAAAGCGTTTGCCGAGCTAGCGGCAGCCTGCGGCGGCGCGGTGGTTGTGCCGCTCGCGTTCTTCATGACAACTTCCTTTGCGAGCGGCGTGGTCATGTTCAGCATCATGGGCTTCATACTGCTCACGCTTTTTGGTGGTTACGCAATTTATTTTCCCGAGTTGTTTCCGACAAAGCTGCGCGCGACGGGCACCGGGTTTTGCTACAACGTCGCCCGGTACGTCTCTGCGTTCGCGCCGCTGTTGTTCGGTAAGTTGAGCGGCCTGTACGGACCGCAAAAGGCGGCCCTTTTCGTTTCGGTCATTTTCATCCTCGGGCTCCTCGTGATTCCGATGGCGCCCGAGACGAAGGGCAAGAAATTGCCGGAGTAGCATCGAGTGCCTTCACTTTATATGCCCAGCGTGTTGCACTGTGGTTTGCGAATGGCGAATAGCGAAATGGTGAGTAGCGAAGCGGTTAGGAAGCGAGGAAGCGAGGAAGCAAGGAAGCAAGACGTTGACTTGGGAAATCCGTGGGCGGTGACAGGGGGGTGTACCGAAATCGTTTTGACGGAACAAGGGGGGGTGCGGAGCCGTATTCGTCGTAAGTGCTGATTTCATAATGACGCGTGCGATTCGGTACCGCTCCGGGGGATGGGGCGTCGGTCTGGTTATTTGGCGAAACAAGGGGTGCAGCCGGGCCATGTTCGCTGCGCGTGCTGGTTTCATGAACGCCTCCGTATTCAAGACAGCCACCGGGGGCTGGCGCGTGGTGACTACTTGGTTTAGGCCGGGCCGGATAACTCAAATCCTCACAGGATCGATGCTCCCTGCGTTTGCGGCTGCGGCGGGCTGTCGAGTTGTGTAAAGCGCGACCTTTTCGTCTCTTGGCCTACGGTGTTGCACATACCATGTAATCTCGCGGCGGGAAACGAGGGTCTTTTGGTTGACAAGGGAGGCGATAAGTGAAAGCAGGGCGCTTTCAGCGCGAGACGGTATGGGTGGCCTCCTTTTCCAGGGGCGATGCCCCTGGCTAGGGTTGCGATGCACCTTCGGCGCGGATGCGGGGGTGTGGATACTCGGCGCAGCCGGATGGTCGTTGACGAGGTGCGGGGGTTCGGTGGAAGGACAAAGCGGAGCTTTTCAAGAGTGCGTTACGAAATGGGAACTTCGTAACGAGTGGGAAGCGGAGCTTTTCAAGAATGCGTTACGAAGTGGAAACTTCGTAACGAGTGGGAAGCGGAGCTTTTCAAGAGTGCGTTACGAAATGGAAACTTCGTAACGAGTGGGAATCAACCGTTCGACACGATTGTGTCGATCACGTCTGGCCTGCGCCGGATGATTTGAAGTAGGCGCAACGAAGCGTCGCTCGGAGAGCGCAATCCCTGTTCCCAACTTTGCACGGTCTTCTTCGACACGTTGAGGGTTGCCGCGAATACGGTTTGAGACATGCGCAGATTGCGCCGGAGCGCCGCGATTTTCTTCGCATTGGTTTTGGGCGGGGGTTCAGGAAGTGTCATGGTAATCGTTGGCAGGGACAGTTCGCCCCTCGAGTAGGCGATACTGTCTTCCAGTCCCGATTTGATTTGCTCAAAGGCCGATACTGCGCGCTTCTTCTTGCTCATTGTCGTTTGCTTCGTGCTTTCCAACTGGTAGAAGCCTCTCGGCGTGCGATGTCCGCCAAGCCTCTTAACTGCCGTTTCTGCTCTTCGGACAAGTCCTCACGCTCTACCTTCCCATAAATGGCCAGGAGGTCAATTCGAGACGCTTCTGGGATGTAAAGGTAGATTATTCGACAACCGCCTCGTTTGCCTATCTGCCGGCCCGGATTCGAAGCTCGCACCTTGCGAAGACCGCCGCATCCGGGCATTATGTCCCCTATCAGCCCGTGGCAAAAGTCCTGTAGCGCCCGGTCTCCGCGCCGGGCGAAACGCGGAAAGGCCAAGTTCGGCCCAAAATCGCGCCCGCCACGGAGAGCGGGACGCTACAAATTGCGGTATTTGGACTTTTGCCACGGGCTGCTATGTCCGGGAGTTCGAGAAGTACGTTTTGCAGCTTCCGGTAACTTTCGCTATCCAAATACTCGCCGACGCGGCTCGTGAATAATCTGAACTCGACCAGCGTTAATTTCATGTCCTACTCAGTAGTATATAGCAAAAGTCCCTGATTTGTATCACCCTCTTGCTCTATCAAATCAACTCAAAGTAGCGGCGGCGTTCCCAGTCGGTTACGTATTTGTTGTATTCGCCGATTTCCCAGCGGGCGATTTGGGTGTAGTGGTCGACGACGGGGTCGCCGAGGAGTTGGCGGGCGGCCTTGCTTTTCGAAAAGGCGTCAGTGGCTTCGGTCAGGGTGCGGTGGAGTTTGGGCGGGTTGGGAAGTTCGTAGGCGTTGGCGGCGACGAAGGGGCCGACGGGCTCGAGTTTGTGCTCGATGCCGTGGAGGCCGGACGCGAGCATGGCGGCGTAGATGAGGTGCGCGTTGGCGTCGGCGCCGGGGATGCGGTTTTCGAGGCGCATCGACTTGCCCTGGCCGGCGACGCGGAACGAGGAGGTGCGGTTGTCGCCGCCCCACGTGACGTTGCTGGGCGCGAACGACAGGTCTTCGATGCGCTTGTACGAATTGATGTTCGGCATGTAGAAGAGTTGCAGGTCTTTCGCGAGGTGCATCATGCCGCCGAGGAAGTGGCGCATGGTGGCGGACATGCCATGCTCGCCCTTGGGATCGGGGAAGGCGTTCTTGCCCTGTTTCCACAGGCTCATGTGGATGTGCGCGCCGTTGCCGCTGTGCTTCGAGTCCCACTTCGCCATGAAGGTCGCCTGCACGCCGTTGAGCGCGGCCATTTCGCGGACGGCGGTCTTGAAGATGACGTGCTTGTCCGCGATGGGCAACACGTCGCCGTAGACGAGATTGATCTCGAACTGGCCGTGGCCCCATTCGGCCTTGTTGCACTCGACTTCGATGCCGGCTTCGGCAAGGTTTCGGCGCATCGGGCCGATGATCCATTCGTCCATGGACGAGCGGAAGATGGAGTAGTCGGATATGTAACGAGACATGGGTTCGAGGTCGCGGTAGTCTTTTGCGCGCGAACCTTCGAGGGTCTCGCGGAAGAGGAAGAATTCGAGTTCGGGCGCGGCCTTGACCACGAAACCCAGCTTCTTGGCCTTCTCGATCTGTTTGCGGAGCAGGGTGCGCGGCGCGATATCGACGAGGTGGCCGTGGTGGTCGTAGGTGTCGCACACGACCATCGCGGT
>JABWCD010000034.1 GCA_013359265.1 Candidatus Hydrogenedentota bacterium | reverse complement strand
GTTATTGCAATCATCGCTATTCTCGCCGCTATCTTGTTGCCAGCACTTGCCCGCGCGCGTGAGGCCGCCCGTCGTGCAAGCTGCCAGAACAACCTGAAGCAGTGGGGCTTGGTGTTCAAGATGTTCGCGAATGAGTCGAAGGGCGAGCGCCTTCCGTATCACCAGCCGTTTGATGACGAAGACTTTGCCGAGACGTCGGGCATGTGGGCGAAGGCCGCTGGTCCGGCGGGTTACGAAGTGTACCCCGAGTACATTTCGGACTATAAGATCGGCAAGTGCCCGTCGTCGACGTTGGCGGGCGCGCTTGAACTCGGTTTGGGCGTCAACCTGACGACGCACCGCTCCGAGTTCCTTCGCGACCTTGGTAACGTGAACGGCTCCGGCGTGTTCACGCCGTTGTCGGCCGCGGAACTGGCGAACTGGTGCAACAAGGCGAAGAGCTGCGCGGGCGAGACGCCGTACTTCGGCACGTTCCGTGCGCGCAACACCTCGGGTGTCCGCGTGATGACCATCACCTTCGACTATACGTACATGAACCGTCTGGTGAAGGCGAGTTGGATGACAAACCAGAACGATAACGCCGAGTTGTGCGTAGTTCTGATGGCTGCGGACGATGACCCGACTGTCCCGCAAGGCAACCCCGCTCTAAATACGCTTGAAGAGGAGTGGGATACGACTTTCGGGCCGTACACAGTTCCGTCAACTGGCGAAACGTTTGACATCCAGATGCTGCGCGAAGGCGTTGAGCGCTTCCTGATCACGGACATCAACAACCCGGCCGGCAGCGCGAGCGCCCAGTCGGAAGTCGTTGTTGCGTGGGACCAGGCGGGCATCGACGGCTTGTACAGCCAGCAGTTCGACATGCGCTTTAACCACGTCCCCGGCGGCTCGAACATCCTGTACATGGACGGCCACGTGGCGTTCGTGAAGTACGGCGTCGAGCATACGCAGGCGACCTGGCCGCTGTCGAAGGTGTCGATTGACAAGAAGACTCATCCGTACGGCGCCGAAGGTATCTGGTAAGTCGCGGCTGAACGCAGGGACGGGTTACCGTCTCCTGTGACAGTAGCGAGCGATCGTTCAGCGTGGGAGGCCGATGAGGCCTCCCACGCTTTTTTAGTTTGGTTAGAGGTTCTCGTTACTGAATTCGGTCTATGGACGGGATGGACCGATGGACTGATGGACGGATGGACGGATGGACAGATGGACGGGATGGATGATTGCGGTTGTGATCGGGGCGTTGGCTTCCTCCGTGCGCGGCACCGCCATTCGCGGTAACGCCGTTCGCGGTAACGTCGTTCGCGGCAGTTGCAGGTGTTGACTGGAACCGTTAATAATGGTGGAAGGGAAGCCTGACGTAGTTAATTTGCGTGTGTTTGGTCTTTCTTCAACGTTTCGAGTCTACGTTCGGCGAGATGGCACTTGATTTGGCGCTGTATGTGTCGGGTGTGTTCTCAGTAATTGCTTCAGCGGGTTTGCGCCGTTGCGGCGGTGACCGAATCATTCAGGAGTGTACTGCAATGCGCGTTATTTCGTTTGTATTTCCGGTACTGGCGCTCGGGTTGGCGAGTGTATTCACGGTGGCCGGCGCCGGAGAACTGCCGAAGCAGCCGGCGTCCGCCGAACCCGTAGCAGTAAGTTCCGGCGGCGCTCCCGCGGCGGGGGAGCAGCGGACGTTCGCGGGTATCGAGTTCTGCTGGGTCCCGGCAGGAACGTTCATGATGGGCAGTCCGGCGAGCGAGCAGGACAGACAGCCCAACGAAGTGCAGCATGAAGTAACTATTACGAAGGGATTCTGGATCGGCAAGTACGAAGTGACCCAGGCGCAATGGGAAGCGGCGATGGGGAACAACCCCGCGAAGTTCGTCAACGCTGCGAGTCCTGTCGAGCAGGTCTCACACGATGATTGCCAACGGTTCGTTGAGACGTTGAATCAACGCGGGGAGGGCACGTTCCGGTTGCCGACGGAGGCGGAATGGGAGTATGCCTGCCGGGCCGGCACCAAGAGTGCGTACAGTTTTGGGGATGACAAATCGGTATTCGACCAGTATGCGAGGGCGCGGCACGAGGTCGTGAAGAAGCCGGAGCCGGAAACCAAGGACGCGAAACAACCGCAGGTAGCAGCGGAAGAGGCGGAAGAGGAGGAGGACAAGGAACGCGGGACGCTACCTGTCGGATCGCTCAAGCAGAACCCTTGGGGTCTGCACGACATGCACGGGAACGTGGCGGAGTGGTGTTCGGACTGGTTCGGCGAGTATCCGGCCGGGCCGGCGACGGACCCCGAGGGCGCGGAGTCCGGGCACCTGCGCATTACGCGCGGAGGTCACTGGGATTATTCACCCGCCTTCATTCGGTCCGCGTATCGCAATTACAATTTGCCGGATCGCAGTTACGGTAATCTTGGTTTGCGTCTGGTGAGGGTTGCGGATTGAGGGATTGCGTGGGGGGGGGGCGCGTGAGCGTGATTGAAGAAGGAGGAAGTAAGAAAGAAGTAATTGATCTTCGGGAGAGGACAAAAGCCATTGCGCTGCGGATAGTTCGCATGTACTCACATCTTCCGAAGACGACGGCCGCGCAGGTACTCGGACGCCAAGTCCTTCGCTCGGGAACGTCAGTCGGCGCGAACTATCGGGAAGCGTACCGGGGCCGCAGCAAACCCGAATTTATCGCGAAGGCTGGCGATTGTCTCCGAGAATTGGAGGAGACGTCGTATTGGCTTGAACTACTTGCAGAAAGCGGACTCATGCCATCCAAACGATTGGAGGCTCTCCATAAAGAGTGCGATGAACTCACAGCGATATTCGTGGTGATCCTGAGAAAGTCTAAGCGCAAGTGATGGCGGCCTTTCATGGGTGTGCAGGAAAAATAAACCGGCCGAATTCGACGTGCGTGGTTGGCGCGCGACCGATATCGGCCAGCATTATCAGTCGAGTATATTGTCGGGGCAGAACGCGAATCTGATCCGCGCGTCGATCCCGTTAATGACGATTCAGGCCCGACAGCATTCCGAGCTATTGCTGCGCGGGCGCGGCCGCCGCGTCGCCAGCGCCACCAGGCACCGCGCCGGCTTCGCGCGCGTCTTCGAGAATTCGCTTTTCCTTGCCAGTGAGTTCCTCACCAGCCGCTTCTTTCTGTAGGGCCCTGTCGAGGGCCGGGTTTGCGATTGGGCCTGGTTGGCTTTCGTATACCGTAGGACTTCCGCCACCGCAACCCAAACTTCCTGCCACCAGCAAACCAACCGCCACGAACGCCAGTACTTTTTGGAACATTGCTTTTCTCCAGTTTCGTCAAGCCGACGGATTCGTATCATTCCACCGTGTACTCACGGCAACTTCATCGTGCTTCGACACGCGGGACGTCGATCCACCTATTTTGACACCGCGCGGCCGAGGATTGTTCGCAGCCCGACATGCGCGAATCAGGTCCCAGTTCCCGGCTCCCAAGTTTTTAGTCTAGCACAGAGTTGTTCAACAATACAATAAATGGGCGTTAAATGCCCAAAAAGCCGGCTATCAAGGTGACATGCGTTAGAGCAGTATAGGAAGTGTCGTAGCCGGTATGTCCCGCAGGTTTCGGTGCAAATCGAGTGTGCGATTACGATTACGAGCACGATTACGAGCGTGAGCACGAAACTGCAGCTACGTCGTATCTCCAAATGTTTTGGCTGGCCGGCACGCACAACTGGGGTGTCTGTGTGCAACGGTACAGCGGTGCGTTTTGTTCGCCGTGAAAACAGGGTAGGCCGCCCCACACGGGCGGGGCGGCCTGGGGATTACAGTTCTCGTGAAGTGACGGTGCGGCGGCTATTCCGACGGTGTGGCCGGCTCGATCCGCACGCAGTCGTCTTTGTTGATTACGCCGTCGTCGTTCCGGTCGAGCCGGTGGAACGCGGCTTCGTCGGCGTTGGGGAAGGCGGCCATGAATTCCTCGAGGGTTACGCTGCCGTCGCCGTTGGTGTCCGCTTCTTTTAGCCGGCGCAATATGCGTGCGCGCTCGTGCCAGGGGATGTCCTCTTTCGAGAGCACGCCGTCGCCGTTCTTGTCGAGTTTATTGAAGCGGTCTTCGGTGGCGTTGGGAAACTTCGTGAGGAACTCTTCGAGGGTTACTTCGCCGTTCTGGTCCGCGTCCGCGGCCTTGATCAACCGCCCGAGCGGCGGCGGGCACGGATGCCCTTCTTCGCCCTGGGCAAACGCCGGCGCGGCGACGATAGTCACAAGTACGCCAAAAGCCCAAACCCTGTTCATACGCATCTCCTCTCTTGGTTGCTCCGCGTTGCCCGGGTGCGCATCCCGTGGCGCGGGTGGTTGTCCAATCGAACACAACGGTTGACAGAAAGTTCCGTGAACGGGGCGGTCGTGGTAAATTGTTGCGAGAGGCAGTCATAGCTGACCATGGAAAAGTGTGAAACTGGCGGAGAAATGCGCAAACGGCTGGCGGCGGTCGTGCCGTGTTACAACGCGGGCGGGCGCGTCGAGCCGGTTGTGAGGGGGCTGTTGGCGCAGCTCGAGCACGTGGTCGTCGTGGACGACGGCAGCACGGACGGCGCGACGGCGCCGTTGCAGGCGTTGGGAGCGAGCGTGATCCAATTCCCGGAGAACAAGGGGAAGGGCTTCGCGATGCTCGCGGGGTTTCGCGCGGCGCTCGCGGCGGACGACGTTACCGGCGTTGTCATTGTGGATGCGGACGGGCAGCACGACGCGGGCGAGCTGCCAAATCTGTGGGAGACGTTCACGCGGGACGGCGCGGACCTTGTAATTGGGACGCGGACGTTTGACGGGGCGCATGTGCCGTGGCGCAGCAAGATTGGCAACCGGTTCACGGCGATGACGACGCGCCTGTTGATCGGCGCGGCAATTCCCGATACGCAGTCCGGTTTCCGCATACATTCGCGCCGTTTGCTCGAGGACATTCTGAAGACGATCCGCGGCGGACGCTACGAGACGGAGATGGAGATACTCGTCAACGCGGCCAAGGGCGGGTACAAGATTGCCGCGTCGCCCATTCGCACGATCTACGAGACGGGCAATCCGTCGTCGCATTTCAACAAGTATCGGGACTCGTGGCGGGTGATCCGAAAGTTGTTCGGGGCGGCCCTGCGCCGCAAGCGGAAGTAGTCCTCCTGACGGACTTCTAGCATTCGTGTGTAAACCATGAACCGTCCGCGTTCGTTTCTAGAGCAATTCAAGTTTGAGGACACCGTCTGTTTCGTGCTCCTGCTTCGTGAGTCGTCACCGTGCTTGCACTCGATACTCGAAAAGATCGAGTACGATGACGAGCAAGAGCACGAGCACGCGGTGCAGCCGACCTTGAAACGCTCTGATTTCAGCGGGTAGCAGTGAGATCTTGGGTGACAACACGTTACATTCGGGCGCCGGTTGCGCTGCGTGATCGAGTGGAGTAACATATTGAAAATGCAAGAGTTGGCTATGGTTGGAGCGTGCAGAAGTGTCCGGTGAAGTAGCGTTCGAGCGCCAGTTGGTTCGGGACGGGATTCTCGACGAGGCGCGGCTTGCCAAGGCGCGGCAGGACGCCGCGAGCCGGGGGGTCGCGTTGCCGATCGCGCTGGTGCAGACGGGGGTGGCGACGGCGGAGGCGGTCTACCGGGCGTTGGCGGACTTTTGCGAGATGCGGTTTGTCGCGCCGAGCAAGATGGAGATTCCGGCGGAGATTGTCGGGAAGGTGCCGGCGCGGTTCGCGACGCATTACAACTTCGTCCCGGTGCAGGAGCGCAATGGGACGATTGTGGTGGCGGTGTGCGACCCGTTGAACCACCAGTTGCTGGACGATATCCGGCTGGTGTTGAAGAAGCAGCGGGTCGAGATTGTCGTGGCGACGCCGGAGGAGATTGCGAAGGCGAGCAAGGCGCTGTATGGCGTGGGGGCGGACACGGTCGAGCGAATTTTGAGCGATGCGGACAATGCGGCGACGGTTGTCAGTCTCGATACGGCGAATGCGGGCACGGATCTAGGCGACGACAATCTCGACGCATCAATCATCAAGTTCGTGAACGAGCTGTTCGCGGAGGCGATTCGTACGGGCGCGACGGACATTCACCTTGAACCGTTCGAGGACCAGTTGCGTCTGCGGTATCGCATTGACGGTATTTTGCACGGCGTGCCGACGCCGCCGTCGATCCGCGGGTTCCATCCCGCGATCGTGTCGCGCGTGAAAATCATGGCGAACCTGAACATCGCTGAGAAGCGGCTGCCGCAGGACGGGAAGATTCGCGCGTCGCTGGGCGACGAGCAGTTCGATTTGCGCGTGTCGGTGTTGCCGACGCCGCACGGCGAGACGGTGAACCTGCGCATTTTGAACCGTTCGTCGATGTTCCTGACACTCGAACAGCTTGGGTTCACGGGCAAGGATTTGGAGTTGTTCAACACGTTCCTGACGCGCCCGCACGGGATGATTCTGGTGACGGGCCCGACGGGCAGCGGAAAGACGACGACGCTTTACGCGGCGTTGAGCAAGTTGAACAAGTTCGAACACAAGATCATCACGATCGAAGACCCGATCGAGTATCAGTTGAAGGGCATCACGCAGATGCAGACGGCGCCGCAGATCGGTTTCGATTTTTCGTCGGCGCTGCGCTCGATGTTGCGGCACGATCCGGACGTGATGCTCGTGGGCGAGATTCGCGACTACGAAACGGCGGAGATGGCGATTCGTTCGAGTCTTACGGGGCACCTCGTATTTAGCACGCTGCACACGAATGACGCGGCGGGCGCAGTGACGCGCTTGACGGACATGGGCGTGGAGCCGTTCCTTATCGCGAGCACGATGATTGCATCGCTTGCGCAGCGGCTCGTGCGGTGCGTGTGCAAGCACTGCGCGGAGGAGTACAAACCGGAGGCGGCGGACTTCGCGCAGTTGGGCCGTTCGCCGGAGGAGGCGAAGGGGGCGGCGTTCCGGCGCGGGCGCGGGTGCGACGCGTGCCGCCACACGGGGTACCACGGGCGCATCGCGATCTATGAGATGCTCCCGTTCGCGAACGCGATCAAGGAAATGACGATTCGCCGCGAGCCGTCCACGCACATCAAGCGCAAGGCGATCGAATTGGGCATGCAGACGCTGCGCAATTCGGGATGGCTGCGCGTGTGCGAAGGCACGACGACGTTCGAGGAGGTCGTCCGCGTGACGGCGGAGTCCGACGTGTTCGACGACGCCAAGGCCTGACATGCCGCAGTTCCAGTACGAGGTGAAGAAGGGGCCAGGGCCCGCGACGAGCGGTGTGCTCGAGGCGGAGAGCCGCCGCGCGGCGGCCGCGCGCCTGCGCGATATGGGCTACTTTCCGATCTCGATCGAGGAGTACGCGGGGGAGAAGCAGAAGGACGCGCTGTTGCGCGCGTTGACGCGCGTGCGCCTGAAAGAGCGCAACATCTTCTTCCGCCAACTCGCGACGTTGATCGAATCGGGCATGCCGCTGACGCGAGCGCTTTCCACGATTGCGCAGCAGACGACGAATACGAAGCTGCTCGCCGTGGTCGAGCAACTGCGCGACGACGTCCAGAAGGGCAGCACGTTCGCGGAGGCGATGGAGCGTCACCCGAAGGTCTTTACGTCGATGCACTGCAATCTCGTGCGCGCGGGCGAAACCGGGGGCATGATCGAGGAAGTGCTGTGGCGCATGGTGCAGTTCGGGGAGCAGGACGAAGAACTGCGCGCGAAGGCCGTGTCGGCGATGATCTACCCGGCGATTCTGATGTTCATGGGAACCGCGGCGATTTTCATTCTCACGTCGTTTGTGTTTCCCAAGTTTTTGCTGCTGTTCAAGGATTTTAATGTCGAACTGCCTATTCCGACGAAGATTGTGTTGGCGATCTGCGGGTTCATGGGCACGTGGTGGTGGGCGGTGCTGTTGGTGGCCGCCGCAATTGTCGCGGGTGTTGTTTCGTATTGGAGGACGCCGGCGGGCCGCATGTTTTTCGATCGGCTGGCGCTGCGCATTCCGGTCGTGAAGATGGTTGTGCAGAAATATGTGATGGCGCAGTTCGCGCGCACGTTGGGGACCCTGCTCGACAACGGCGTGCCCGTGCTGAAATCGCTGCGCATTACGGTTGAGACGTTGAGCAACCGCGCGATTGCGGAGGAAGTGGACATCGTTCAGGCGCGCGTGGCCGAGGGCGACAGCATCAGTTCGGGCCTCGCGCAGACGAAGCACTTTCCGCCGATGGTGGTGAACATGTTCGTGATCGGGGAAGAGAGCGGCAAGTTGGGCGGTGTGACCAAGCGCATGGCGGACGCGTACGACATCGAAGTCGATCGCGCGGTGAAGACGCTGACCGCGCTGCTCGAACCGCTCATGATCATCATCATGGGCGTGCTGGTCGGCGGGCTCGTTATTTCGATGCTCATGCCGATATTGACCATGAGCGCAAATATTTCGTGACGTGTGGAGGAAATGAAAATGAGAGCGAATGAGGGCTTCTCGCTGTTGGAGCTCATCTTGGTGATGGTGATCATGGGCATTCTCGCGGGCATGGTCGCATTTGCGGTGGCGGGCCGCGGCAACCAGGCGCGGGAGGTGCGGGCGCGGGCCGATTTGTCCGTGTACCAGAACGCGATCGAGGCGTATGCGCTCGAGCACCAGGACAAGTACCCGAAATCGTTGAGCGATCTTGCCGTGCCGAACAAGGCGGGGCGTTCGTACATACAGCAGATTAAGCCCGACGGCTGGGGCGAACAATACGTATATGCGTACCCGGGGAAGAAGAACAAGTATGACTTGTACTCGATGGGCGCCGATCGCATTTCGGGCACTGAAGACGACATCTCCGTGTGGGACATCGACACGGGCGAATCCAACTAGCTTCATAATCTTCGCATGCAGCCGCTGAACGAAAAGAACGGGTTCACGCTCCTCGAAGCGGTGGTTGTACTCATGATTGCGATGATCATGACCGCGGCGGTGTTGCCGATGTATCAAGGCTCCCTCACGTGGGCGCGGCGCGACAAGGTGACGCGCGATCTGGTTGCGCGCATGAAGTACGCGCAGGAGCGCGCGATCGCCGACGTGACCGAATACCGCTTCTATCTCGATCACGAGAGGGGTACGCACTGGCTGATGCGCCACGGCGGCAAGAAGGACGGGAAGGACGCGTATTCCGAAGTGGACGATGCAGGCGCGACGCGCGAGCGGCTGCCGGAGTCGCTCGAGTTCGAGAAGCCGAAGGCGTCGTTCGACAAGGAGTTGAAAGCGCACTATATTGCGTTCTATCCGGGGGGCGCGTGCGACTACGCTACGGTCAAGCTGAAATACGACAAGCACGAAGCGATTACGATCAAGACGAAGGGGCGCATCGGCCAATTCGAGGTGGAGACAGACTGATGCGCGCGCGCCGTAACGAAGGGTGGGTCCTGATTGAAACACTCGTGGCAATGGTGCTGCTGAGTGTCGGCGTGCTGGCGATCAATCGCGCGCTGCTCGAAGCGCGCAAGACGCGCGCAATTGCGCAAGACTACACGACGGCGCGCTTTCTCATGGAAGAGAAGATGGGGGAGTTGGAGTTGCAGCCGGAAATGACGGAGGGGGATTCCGGGTCAGGCAGTTTCGGCGATGTGAATCCACGATTCTCGTATTCGTGGTCGGTCGCGAAGGTGGACATTCCGACGCCGGCCATTCCGGCGGATTTGCAGCCGTTTTTTCTCGAACCGCCGCGATTGCCCGACGCATACCTGGGCAAGATTTCCGTGACCATCGCATGGACGCGCGCGGACCGCGAGTTCAGCGCGACTGCCGAAACACTGATTCCGGGCGGTCGAATCCGAACTTTGGAGGAAGCCGATGCGATCGCGCCTCCACCCGCATAACGACGGTTTCACGCTCGCCGAGTTGCTCGTCGCGAGCACAGTGCTCGCGATCGTGCTGGGGACGGTGTATACGGCGTTTTCGTCGTCCGTGAGTATGTGGAAGATTGGCGAGTCCAATATCGCGGTGTACCAAGACGCGCGCGTTGCGCTCGATGTCATGACACGCGAACTGCAAAACATGGTTCCCGACGCGGCGCACCTGTTCGTCGGATCGAAGGACGAGTTCGAGTTCTACGCGGTGACGCGGCCGATGGACGTGGAAGAGGGCGCGGAACCGAAGGTGCTGTGGATCACGTACCGCGTCAAGTCCGATCCCGACGGCGAAGGGAAGCTGCTCATACGCGAAGAGCGGCCGGTGGAAAGCCCCATGCCCGTGGCCCCACCCGAGGACGGCACGATTGACGACACAATTATCGAGCTGGGCAGCGAATCGCAGTTTGAACTCGCGGCCGGTGTGAAGAAACTGGACTTCCATTACTACTGGGTGCAGCCGGAAGAGGGCGGCGGCTTATTCGGCGAATCGGAGGCCGCGCCCGCCGAATTTGTAATCCGAGACGAGCACGAAGAGAAGTCAGGCATTCCGCAAGCGATTCGAATCGATTTGACATTCATCGATCCGCTTGCGGAGACGGGCGAGACGACGTTTACGACGTACGCGGTCATGCACGGTCCGACGACCACGTTGGAGGACGGATCGATCGACGCGCAAACGGTGGCCCTGCAATGACGCGCCGTGAGGAGGGATTCGTCCTCGTCGCCATGATCTGGATTATTGCGATACTCGCGGTGGTGACGCTCGGGTTTGCGCACCGGTCGCTGCTCGATCAGCGGGCGGCGGCGCTCGCGCTCGATCACAGCAAGGCGCAGTATCTCGCCCGCGGTTCGGTAAACTACGCCGTTGCGGACATGCGAAACAAGGCCTTTATGGAAGGGTTGTTGGCGCAGGCGCGCGCGCAGTTGCACGGCACCAGGGGCGGATTTCGCGCGCGCAGCGTGGCGCCGCCGGCGGCAAACGTGCGATTGACGGACAAGGCGCCGAACCTGATAGAAACGGGCGGGATGTACTCCGCGGATAGCGGTGGCGAAGGCAATACGGCGTCATACTCCGTGGTCGATGCAGAGGGCCGCATTTCGGTCAACACGGCGCCGGAAGAAGTGCTCGACAACATCGAAGGTTTGGGTATGCGGACCGTGTTCGCGATCATGCGCCGGCGCGGCAGCGAATTGTCGCCGGAGGAGCGCGCGCCGTTTCTTGCCATTGAAGAATTGCGGCAACTCGAGGATATCGACGAGGACGCGTGGGAAGGCGATGATGATTCGCCCGGCTTGCGCGACTTGTTCACGATACACGGCGACGGCCGAATCAATGTCAACACGGCGTCGCGGGAGGTGCTTGCGGCGATTCCGGATTTGGACGAGAGCACGGTCGATCGCATCATCGGATACCGGCAAGGCGACGACGGCAAGCTTGGCACGGGAGACGACCGGCAGTTTCGGTCGCTCGATACAATGTCGTCGGATCTCGAGATCAACCCGACGGATCTTGCGCCGCTGGCGCGCTATTGCACGTTTGAATCGCACTTTTTTACAATCACCGGCTTTGCGACGCAGCGCCAAGGCAAGGTGCGCGCGGCGGCGCAGGCGGTGGTGAACATTCAGCCCGGCAGCGCGGTGGTGCTGTCGTGGTCGGAGGGCGAATTTGGCCCGTAAAACGCACATTAGCATCCTGCAATTCGACGAGCGGCTTATCGCGCGGCTGCGCGTAAAGCGTTCGCCGAAGGGCGTAGATGTCGTTTCGTACGACACGCAGTCAGGCACGTGGTCGCTGGCGGACGGTTCGCTGGCGGAGGCGGTCCGCGCGTTCACGAAACAGTATCGACTTGCCGACGATTCTGTCTGCACGGTGTTGCCACGTCACGACATGACGGCGCGCATTCTGTCGCTTCCGACGCACAGCGCGGTGGAAATCGAGAGTATGGTGCAACTCGGCGCGGAGGAATACGTGCCGTATCCCGCGCACGAGTTGGTAATCGACCAATCCGTCCTCCAGAAATCGACCGACGGCGCCGCCAGGGTGTTGGCCGTGTTTGCGCACCGCGACGTGGTCGAGTCGCACGTGGAGGTGTTGCGCGCGTGCGCGATCGAGCCGGAGCATATTTATGTGAGCACCGCATGCCTTGCATCGGCGGTGCATCAGGCGCGCGTCGAGGAATCGCGGTATGCGCTGGTCAATCTGGCCGGCGGCGGTTTGGAGGTGTTGGTCATTCAGAACGGCCGGCTGGCGTACGGCCGTGGCGTGGCGACACAGCATGACTGGAGCGACTTGGCCCGGTCGGTTTCTTCGGAAGTCGAGGACCTCGCGATGGAAGTCCGCGCGTCGTTGTCCGCGTACCGCCGCGAGAGCGAAGACGGCGAGGGTGTCGAGCGCGTTTACGTGTGTTCGGACTGCGCGGATTGTGCGGCGGCGGCGAAGGCGCTTGCGGACGCAACCGGGCTCGAATGCGCGCCGGCCACGTTTGCTGCATCCCTATTCGAGCACGGCTCGATGCCATCGCACGGATTGCCGCTTGTGTCGGCCGGGGCTGCGTTGGCGGCGCAGGATCGCGCGGCGCTTGCGATCAGTCTGGTGCCCGCGTCGCTGGTGAAGGCGCGGCAAAGCAGCGAAATACGCCGTTCGCTAATTGCGGGCGGGGGGATGGCGACGGCGGTTGCGTTGTGCGCGTTCGCGGTGTATGGCCAAGCCTACTATCAGCGCGCGTCGTATTCGCGCGAATTGCAGCGGCGAATTGACGAAGTGCAGCCCGTGGCCGACCAGGTGCGCAGCAAATACGGGCAGGTGTTGCGCCTTCAACAGAATCTCGATCGGCAAGGCAGCGCGCTCGAACTGCTGGCGGCGTTGACCGATCTCATTCCGCGCGGAGGCATGACGATTACGAGGTTCGTTTTCTCGCACAACGATACGCTCGCGATACAGGGCCGCGCCGAATCGCAGGGGCTTGCCTCCCAACTGGCGGAGGAAATGCGCAACAACGGATCGAAGGTTGTGCCGCAGTTTGCGCGGGCGCGCGGCGGCGCGGCCAAACAAGAGTCGGAACAGAACCGGCAAGTGTACCAATTTGAGATTATCGTGCCGCTGGCGGCCGAAGAGCCGGCGCAGGAAACCGGGGCGGCGGATGAATAAGCGGGCACTGTCATGCTAGCGCGATTTGCACGGATGTCCGCCTCGGAGAAGCGGTTGTCAATCGTTGTGATCGCGCTTCTCGCCGTGTCGGCGGTGATGCTTGTGGTGCTGCGTTGTCTGGACGCGCTCGAACAGCTTGACGAGACGATTGCCAGCCAGCAGTTGCTGCTTACGGACGCGATGCGTTACGCAGCGCTGGCCGAGCCGGTGGAGAAGGCATACGCCGCGATGGCGGAGCAGCATTCGAGCGAGTGGACGCAAGAGCAGATTCACGATCGGCTGCGTGTGGAGATTGCCCGGCTGTCGTTGCGCGAAATCCCGGCGGACGGGGCGGCGATTCCCGCGGCAAACCAACCGGGCGCCCTGCTGGTCGATATTCGTTCATGGCCCGCCGGCGCGTTGGACGACAGCGGGGAAGGGTACCGCACGTATCAGATCAACTTTCGCACCGAGCCTACGTCGATACAAAACGTCGCGATGTTCCTCGAGCGGTTGCAGCAAAGCCCGCAGGCGCTACGTGTAGACGGACTCGAACTGACGCGTCAACCGCTGTCGACCGAGGTGACCGCGGCGTTTCGCGTGACACGCACGGTCATCGGCGAACCCGGCGCTCCGCAACCGAAGGTTGCCGCGGCCGGGCCGCCGGCGGAGGCAACGAACCTCGCCATCAACGCGGACTTCGCACAGTGGAACCCGGAAGAATCGACTGCGCCGGGGTGGAGCGTGGCGAATGCGTCGCTGACGACGGACAAGGACGTGGTGGACGGTGGGGACACCGCGCTTTCGGTACACGCGCAGAGTGCGAATGCGGAGTTGTACCAGGTGCAGAAGCTGCGCGCGGGAACGGTGTACGAGATTGGTTTCGTCGCGCGGACGACCGGAGCGGCGCAATTGCGCATCGTGGATGAATCGACCGGGCGGCCGCTGCAAGGCAACGCGCCCTTGGTCGCGGACGCGGTCGGTTATCAGTACAGCTATCGATTCACGGCGCCGGGCAGCGGCGGTGGCGACGTCCTGATGCGCGTGCCGTCGTTTGTGTTGCTTGAGAGCGGCGCGGTGCTTGTGGTTGACAACATATCGCTCCGGGAGGCGGGCGCATGAAGTACGTCTCGTACGCGTATGTGGCCGCTTGGATAGCCATCGCCCTGTGCCTCGTTTTGTTCGTGGCGGGGTTTGTCCGGAACCCGGTGTTGGCGGAACGGCAGCGGTTCGAGCGGGAACTGGCGGAAAACGCACCAACGGAGATAGATATAAGCCTCGAGCGCGATCCGGATTTCGAGAACTGGCAGCGCGTCGTTTCGAGCCGCGCTAACCTCTGGGGACCACTGGTGCCACCCCAAAAAGTCGAGGCGCCGGCCCCGATGCTTGCCGAAATCCTGGCCGGTGTCGAACCGACGCGAAACAAGATTGGGACGGGCGACAGCATGAAGGTCCAGATTCGCGTTGACGGAAAGAAGGACTTCTATGGCAAGGGCGACCAAATCAAGGGTTGTACCATCAACGAGATAACCGACGCCGACGTAGTGTTCACGCTGGTAAAGGACGGCAAGACGCACGGCATTCGCCTGCAACGCCGGTGAGGCCAGTTGTCTACCAACGGCGTATTCGATTCGTTATACTTGCGGCCACGCCGCCGAAACTGAAGGGCGGCAGCGGATTACCGAGGGAAGGGGACTGTGTGGGCGTGGTGTGTGTTGCCCGCGGCATGCGAATGATGGCGCGAACGCTAATCCAATCGGGCGTGCGGATTGCCGTGGCCGGGCTGCTGTGCGCCGTTCCAACTCTTGCCCAGCAAAGTCCGGCACAGCCGGCGCCGTCACCTACGGTTGAGGCCTCCGTAAATCGAATCCTGATGCAGTCGACCGAGCCGCAGGCCGAGTCCGGCGGTATGGGTGCGCCGGGCGAGGCGCAGCGCGGTAGCCGGCGATCCCAGGAGCCGGGAAAGTCCGCAACGGGAGTCACGGCGATCCAGAGCGAACGCCGCTCGGTGACCATTGGGGGCCAGGGCGCGTTCGAGCCAATTCTGAACGAATCGATCCCCGAGGTTACGCTGCCCGACGATGGCGAACTCGTCAGCATGGACGCTTCGGATGCCGCGGTGTCCGTGATCGAAGTGCTCGATCTGGTGGCGAAGGCCACCGGCTGGAACATCGTCGCTTCGCAAGGCGTCGAGAAGGAGACCATCCGTTTCTGGGTGCAGGATGTGAAGCCGCGCCAAGTGATGGAGATACTCAAGTTCAACCATATTCATTACGATTTCAATCCCGAGACGAGATTCCTGTACGTCATGCTCGATGGCGAATTTCTCGAACGCAAGTACGGCGAGTTAAAGAAGGCCGAATTCAAGGTTACGCATGCCGACGTGATGGACATCGAGCAGGTGTTGAATGGGCTTATGTCGGCGACGGGCCGGCTCATCAGCGATCCGCGCACGGGCAACATTATTGTCTGGGACACACAGGCGAACCTCGACGCGATGCGCGACACGGTGAAGCAGCTTGACGTGCCGCTTGAACCGCGCGTGTTCATGCTCAAGCATCTTCAGGCCGACGATTTGTTGGAGACGATCCAGAGCCTTTTGTCGGAGCGTGGGCTCGCCCAGGCCGATCCGCGCGCGAACAGCATTGTCGTGACGGACCTGCCGGCGCGGCAGGACCAGATCGGCGAGATGCTCGAGGCGCTCGACCAGCCGCTAATCACGAAGACGTGGACGTTGCGCTACATCGAGCCGAAAGACGTGTCCGAGCGGCTTGAGAACATCGTGCCGGAAGAGGCCGGCGTCATCACGTATGACGAAGACACGCACCAAATCAGTTTGACCGCGATCATCAGCCGAATCGAAGAAGTGGATGCGATGATCAAGGAGTGGGACATCAAGGGACTGCAGGTCCAGATCGAAACGTTTATGGTCTCGGCCAGCAGCAATATCATTCGCGATTTGTCGATCGACTGGGCCTATTTCGACGAGATCAGCGGGGTCCCGTTTGCGATCCAGAGCGGCGGCTCGAGACCCGATTACACTACGGCCCCGGAAGCGGGACAGCGCGCGAGCGTGGGCAGGTATCCCTATCGTGCATTTTTGCAAGACCCCGTCACCGGATCGTTCTTTCAGGAACTCAGCAATCCGAATGGAGGCGAAGCGGGACAGCCGACCGGAAACCTCATCCTCGATCCCGATTTCAAGGGTAACCGCGTCGCCGTCGTGCTCGACTATCTCGACAGCACCGGCGAACTTACGATTCTGGCGCGCCCGCGCGTGACGGTGCAGGACGGGGAAGAGGCGACGTTCGAGAACACAACGGACCAGCCGTTTCAGAGCGTCGGGTTTACGGGCTATGGCGGCACGGTGATTGACAACGGAACGGGAGACCCCGTGAACGACGTGTCGAGCCGCGTTATCCCGGGACAGGTACAGTTCATCAAGGTGGGAACAATTCTGAAGGTCAAACCACGCGTGAACGACGAGAGCAATATCCTCATGGATATCGAGACCGAAGAGAGCACGGCGGAGGACAAGACGATCATCGCCGGTGGATTGGCGAGCACGGTGCCACAAAAGACGCAGAACAAGGCGGAAACGCAGGTCCTCGTGAATGACGGACAGACGATTGTGATTGGCGGCCTGCGCGCGGTGAGCGTGAAGGACGACGTCGAGCGCGTGCCGCTGCTGGGCGACTTGCCGTTTATTGGCAGGCTTTTCAAAACGACGAACAAAGACCACATCGACCGCGAGCTCGCCGTGTTCATCACGCCGACGATTGTCGACGAATTCACGCAACCCGAGGCCGAGCGCGCAGCCGCGCTCGAGGAACAGGCGACGGATACGATCCGGCACTCGCAAAAGAGTATATTCGGGCGCGCGCAGGACCGGATCACCCAGGGGAAGAACGAACTGAGCGTCGCCGTCGGGCACACCGGTACAATCCAATCTGAGGGCAAAATCCTGACCGAAGCTGAATTGGGCGACAAGTTCAACACGTATCGCGATGCGAAGGTGAAGCCGGTCGTAATAGTGCGGGTCCATCCTGACGCGCCGCCGGCGATAGAAGGCAACATCCGCGAACTGGCCATGACGGCGGGCCTCAAGATGACGACGGAAACCGAGCGCATTCCATTTGTCCCCGCACCGCGCGATCAAGCGCCAGTGCCTGCGCCGGATCACTCGGACACTCCCGAAAAGCCGTAGCCATGGTCGAACGAATCGTCTCCGGGGGGCAGTCCGGGGTCGACCGGGGCGCGCTCGATTTCGCGCTTGCGCACGGTCTGCCATGTGGGGGCTGGTGTCCCAACGGCCGTATTGCCGAGGACGGACGCATTCCACCGTTATATCCGGTTTGCGAGACGCCATCTTCGGACTACGTGGAACGCACGGCATGGAATGTCCGCGACTCGGACGGAACGTTGATCATCACGTGGGGAGAGCCTACGGAGGGGACCGCGTTCACGGTGGATTGTGCCGTGCAGCAGCGTAAGCCGCACTTCGTGTGGGACATGGACGCGGATTGCGGCGCCGACCGCGTGGCGGCGTGGTTGCGGCAGAATGACATCCGAACGTTGAATGTGGCGGGCCCGCGCGAAAGTAAACATCCGGGCGCGCACGCTGCTACGCGTGCCGCGTTGGAGCGAGTGTTCGACCTATTGGACTCACATTGAGCCGTAGCGCGGATTACGAGTTGCGATTTCGGTTCGCGTTTAGGCCGCCCGCGACGAGAAATGCCCATCCGATTATGAACGCGACACCGCCGATCGGCGTGATGGCGCCGAGCCAGCGTGTGTTCGTCAATGCGAGTGCGTAGAGACTTCCGGAAAAAATGATGATGCCGGTCAGCCATGCCCAGCACGCGCGCCCGAGCCAGCGGTTGTTCGTGTGCGCCGGCGCAAGCAGCGCGACGGCGAGCAGGGCAATCGCATGATACATGTGATACCGCACGCCAATTTCAAAAGTGACGAGGAGGTCTTCGGGCAGACGGGACTTGAGGCCGTGTGCGCCGAATGCGCCGAGAATCACGCCCAAGGCGCCGAGGGTCCCCGCGGCAGAAAGCCAACCGTTTCGCATAGATCGCTACAACTTTCCCGAGTGTATGGTTCGAAGCGGCGCCGAACTGGCGCACATGCGGATAGTATAGTGTCCGGGTCGCGGCCAATCGAATCCCCCGATTCGTTTCATCATGAATCTACTCAAACGAACAGTGCGGGCGTATAAGATATCCGGACTATTCCGCTTGCGGCGTCGCGCGGGCGAGTTTTGCTCGGATTCGCGCGAGGCGGTGCTCGAAGCTGGCAAGCATCGAGGCGGCAACGTCCAATCCACGGCCCAGCGCCACGCGCGTTTCGAGCTGGCTCACGGCCTCCGCACACAGGCGCTCCGCTTCGGCGAGATCGCGCGCGCGGTGTTCGTAGTGCTTTGCGAGTTCCCAGCGGGCCTGCACATCACTGGGGTTTTCGTCCAGCAGAAGGCGCAGCGTCTCCTGCATGCGCTCGAAATCCTGGACGCGTTTGCACGCAACGGCAACCATCTCCAAACATTCCTTGCGCATTCCCGCGTCGCGCTCGTCCGCAATCAGTTTGTCTCCAAACACGATGACGTCCTGATAGCGCTTTTGATTGAAGTACACGCGCACGAGCGACAGGCGGTCTTCCGTGTGCGTGAAGCCCTCGCCGTTGGGCGCCGCGAGGCAACGCGAGAGCCAGCCCGTCAGCGCGACGAGAGAGAGGATGTCCATCTTGTGGTGGTAAAACACGCCCTCGAGCGGGCGCGCGTCGCGCGTGCGCAGGTAGTCGAACCACATCTGGGGGATGAGATAACTCGGTACGTCGCCGTGCCGTTCCAGGCCGAGCACTTCGCGCTCGACGTTCGTCAGGTTGCATGCGCCGAGCCGGCGCTTCCAGAAGCGGCGCGCGGCGTGGAGCAGATCGAAGTGCAACGACGCGTCCAACCGGAAGGGGATGCGGTTCTGAATGAACCGCGTGCGCAGCAGTGGCAGGTCAAAACTCTTGCCGTTGTAGCTGACGACCGCTTCTTTCCCACGGAATACCTCCGCGAGATACTCGAGCATCGGCTCCTCGTCGTCGAAGTCGCGCATGAAACATTGATCGAGCCGGATGCCCTCTTCGGTGAAGTAGGCGATGCCGATCAGGAACGCGACCGTCCCCGCGCCCCCCGCGAGCCCGCTCGTCTCCGTATCGATAAAGAGGGCCTTGCGCGGATCGAATTCCTTGAGGGTGTCGTCCGACCCGGAAAGCGCGATGTGATCTCCGCTGGCCTGCAATACCGCGCCTAGGTCGATGGCGCCTTGCGGCGTATCGAGCGGAAAAGTTTCGTGCGCCAGGAAGAACCCTCGCTCGACATCGCCAACGACGTCGCCGCGCACCACGCGATCAATTTCGTATTCGCCGGACTCGCGTTCTTGCCGCAAGGTCTCGAGCTTCTGCTGCCAGTCCGCGCCTTTCATGAGGCCCGGCGTCGAGAGCAGAGAAGCCAGTTTGTCCTTTGCGTCCGCCATGGGTCAGGCCGTTGTTTGGTCCAGGGCCAACTGCGCCAGCCGCAGGGCGCCTTTTTTGCCGTGCGCGCCGACTTCGAGCGATGGGCCCGTACAGCTTGGGCATCCTTCCTTGCACGTGCAGCCGCTGATGAGGGAAATCGCCGCCTCAAATAGTCGCCGGTGGTGCGTGAACAGTTTCTCGCTAAAGCCGACACCGCCGGGATAGGTCTCATATAGATAGATCGTCGGCATTTCCGAAAACGGCGCGCGAAGCATGCCTTGCGCACGAATATCCGTCGGGTCGCACAGCACCTGCACGGGCGCGACCTGACGCAGCGTGTTTGCGAGCCCGCTCAACGCTTCGGACAATTCGGTCTGTTTGATATCGAGCAACTCCGCGGTCTTCTCCGGAAACTCGATCCAATAGCCGGTAGTGTGCATCGTGCTTTCGGGCAGGTGGATTTCGCCCCAGCCGACGTTTTCGTGCGTACCAAACTTGATCTTCTTGTAGATGCTTGGGAGCCACGTCACGCTCAGTTCGCCCGTGCGCCGAATCGCCGAGCCGGTATGTTCTTCGCGGAAGGTATCCATGACCTTTAGGTCCACCTTGATCTGCGCGTCGGTGTAGTAGTCGACATCGACGGGCCGCGCGTACGCCTTGCGATCGTCGAGGTCGAGTTTGTCGATTGTGTATTGCGCGCTCTGATGCAAGTATATCGCGTTTTGGTACACCTCGACCGGCGCCGCAAACAGATCGACCTCTCCGATTACGCGGCCGTTTTGCGAGGTATCGAGAATGACGACGTTGCCGGGCGCGGCGGTGCGCAGGCTGATGTCTTCGGCGGGATACGTGTCCGAACTCCAGTGCCATTTGTCGCGCGTTTTGCGCAGTATTCGTTGCTCCGCGAGGTAATCCAGAATTTCCGCGGTGGACGCGGCGTCGATACCGAAAATCTCGCCTTCCTTGAATGGAATCTCGAACGCGGCGCACTTCAAATGGCTTGTCATTATGATGAGATTATTTGGATCGACCGTGGCGCTTTCGGGCGACTGATCGAAGAAATACTCGGGATGATTGATGATGTACTGGTCCAACGGCGCGCTCGAGGCGATCAGGACGACCAGCGACACGCCCGTACGGCGGCCTGCGCGGCCCGCCTGTTGCCAGGTGCTCGCGACGCTTCCCGAGTATCCGGTCATGATGCAGACATCGAGCGAGCCGATGTCGATGCCCAGTTCGAGCGCATTCGTGCTGACGACCGCCATGATCTCGCCGTTGCGCAGTCCGCGCTCGATGGCGCGCCGCTCCGTCGGCAAGTAACCGCCGCGGTACCCGCACACCAGCTTGTCGCTCTTGCCCAGCCGCCGCACCTGCTCCTTCAGGTAGGTGGTGAGAATCTCGACGCGCAACCGGCTGCGCGCGAACACGATCGATTGGACGTTCCGTGTGAGCATTTGCGACGCGATTCGCGTCGCCTCTTTAACCGAAGACGCGCGGATGCCCAACTCGCGGTTGACGACGGGCGGGTTGTAGAACAGAAAATGCCGCTCTCCCTGGGGCGCGCCGTTGTTGTCCACGAGCCGCATCGGCTTTTCGACGATCCGCTCCGCCATTTCCTTCGGATTGTTGATGGTCGCACTGCAACAAATGAACTTCGGGTTGGAGCCGTAGAACTCGCAAATACGCTTTAGCCGCCGCAGCACGTTCGCCAAATGGCTCCCGAACACGCCGCGGTAATGGTGCAACTCGTCGATGACGACAAATTCGAGGTTCTCGAAGAGTTTCATCCAAATCGTGTGGTGGGGGAGAATTCCGGTGTGGAGCATGTCCGGGTTCGTGACCACGATATGTCCCGCGCTGCGGATGGCCTTTCGTGCGGAGGCCGGCGTGTCGCCGTCGAACGTATACGTGCCGATCTTTACCTGCAAGGTGTCGATCGTCGTCTGCAATTCCGCAACCTGGTCTTGTGACAGGGCCTTGGTGGGAAATAGGTAGAGCGCCCGCGCGTTCGGGTTCCCTATGATCGCGTTCAGGACGGGCGCGTTGTAACACAGCGTCTTGCCCGAGGCCGTTGGCGTCACCACGCATACGTGCCCGCCATCGAGCACCGCGTCGATGGCTTCGCGCTGGTGCGTGTACAGGTTGGTAATGCCGCGCGCCTTCATCCCGTCGACCAGCTTCGGATTCAGCCGCTCGGGATACCCCGCGAACTTCGCGGGCCGCGCCGGCAGGGTCTTCCACGTCGTCATATTCTGCCGGAACGACGCGTCCGCCTTCAGGCGATCGATAATTTGGGCGACGTTCATGCGCGCTGCCTGTCCCTCTTCAATAAATCTGAATATACCATCAGTGGTTTTCCGCCGCAACATTAATGTGCTGTCTTTGCCGCACGCCGCGCCCCGCATGATAAAGTATTGCCGGGGAAGTACGTTAGCCGGTTGGCGCACGTTTCCCCTGTGGAGCCGGTTTCCTCGGGAGTCCCATGGCACAATACGAGTTGGTCCTGAAGAAGGACGGGCAAAGCATCAGCACCTACCACATCGGCAACGAGGGGTTGATTCTCGGCCGCGCCTCGGAGTGCGATGTGGTGCTCCCCGATTCGCTCGTGTCGCGCAAGCACGCGCGGGTGTGGCTCGAAGGCGGCCAACTCAAAGTGGAGGATCTCGGGTCGCGAAACGGGATCAGCGTGAACGGCGAGCGCGTGGTCCGGTTGAAGGTCGAGGAAGGCGATCAACTCACCGTCGGTTCCCACACATTCCAGATCACGAAGGCGTCACGCCAGAAATCGCTTTCCGACACGGGCTCGCTTATCGCCTACGATCGCGCCGGCGAACTGTTCAGCAAGATGGTGCGCGATCCGAACTCGAACCAGTTGCCTATTCTTTACAAGGCGGCGCAACTTCTCGGGACAGTGTTCGATCTCGACGACTTGTTGAAACAGTTGCTCGATTTGGTCTTTGAAGCGCTACCCTGCAAGCGCGGGTTCATTCTCACCAGACCCGCGCACGACGACGAACCGGTGGTTAACGCGAGTCATTCTGGCGGGAAGGATCGTGGCGGTCCTCCCTTGAGTCAGACGCTTATTCATCACGTGCTCGAACACCGCGACGCGGTGCTCACGCACGACGCGCAGACCGAGTTCAAGGGGTCTGAGAGCGTCGTACACCACGGCATTACGGCGGCCATGTGCGTACCGCTGTGCGGGCGCGAAGACGTCATCGGCGTTATCTACGTGGATTCGGGCGACGAAGAAGTGGTGTTCAAGGCCGATCACCTCAAGCTGCTGACGGCCATTGGCCGAGTCGCCGGAGTTGCCGTCGAGAACGCGCGGCTGCACAAAGAAGCTGTCGAGCAAGAACGCATGGCCGCCATCGGTCAAGCCACGGCGGGCATCGGCCACTGCATCAAGAACATCCTCGTTGGGGTGAAAGGCGGCGCGGAGTTTGTCGATCTGTCGCTCGAGACCAAGGAGATGAAATACATTCAGAAAGGGTGGCCGCTCATCCGCCGTTCCGTCGATCGGATGGAAGACCTGGTGCTCAACCTCGTGACGTTTTCCCGCGAACGCGAGCCCGAACGCGCCCCCACCGACGTCAACGCGCTGGTGAAGGAAATTGCCGACACATTGAAGGGGCAAGCCGAACGCGCAAAGGTCTCGATAGAACTGGTGCGCGGCGAGCTTCCCAAGGTGTCTATTGAT
The DNA here is from genome assembly GCA_013359265.1 of Candidatus Hydrogenedentota bacterium. Lineage (NCBI taxonomy): Bacteria > Pseudomonadati > Candidatus Hydrogenedentota > Candidatus Hydrogenedentota bacterium. Next base: position 29,110 of record JABWCD010000034.1, on the reverse strand, counting down.
GGTCTCGGCATCTACCGCGCGATTCTCAACCTCGCCACGAATGCGATCGACGCGTGCGAGGAAGTGGGAGGGAAGGTGACCATCCGCACCCACGCCGACGACCGCAGCATTTACATTAATGTGAACGATACGGGCGCGGGTATCTCGGCCGAGTTTATGCCGCACCTGTTCACCGCGTTCAGCAGCACCAAAGGATCGCGCGGGACCGGGCTCGGTCTTGCGTGCTCGAAAAAAATCGTCACGGAGCACGGCGGCGAAATTCTCGTCAGTTCAAAACTCGGCAAGGGTTCCAAGTTCACGATCGTCTTGCCGACTCAAACCATCGTCTCGGAAAAGCGTTAACCTGCGCCCACGCCTTCGATATGGTCCGTCCTGTTTCTATCATCGCGGTCTGCCCTACAGAAACACCTGTCCCTCGCCGCGGTACGTCGGGAATTCTCGCGTGACCGTTCCGCCCTCGATGCACAACAGCGAATTGAACCGCTCGCACATTTCGCCCGCTTTCGCATAGCGCATGAAGATCGGACTGCCGATGGCGAGTCTCTCCGGCCCGTCGTAACGGATTGGCGTCTGAACTTCGCCCGCTCCTTCCAGCGGCGTTAGCCGCGCCCCCAGAGGCAAATATGGCTGCGGGCACTTGTCCGCACCCGTGCCGCTCGCGACATATCCGCCGCCGTGGCAGGTGTACACGCCCGGGGCGGGGATGCGCGTAATCTCAATCGCATACCCCACGGCGGGCGCGTGCCGAAATGCCGAATACCGATCGAACAACGCCGGACTAAAGAGACCGGAGCCCACAGCGATCTCGGTCACGCAATCCTCTTCCTTCGTTGTCTCCATGCTTCCGGTCCCGCCCCCGTTTACGAATTCGAGTTCGTGTCCGTCCGCCTTGAGCGCATCGACCACACGCGCGCGGCGTGTGCGAATCTCGCGCAACGAACGCGCCTTGAGGGTCCGCACAAGCCAGTTTTTCGCTGCACTCCCCGGTGCATTGTCCGGCACGCCCGCAATCTGCGCTTCGTATCCCATCAGCCCGACAAGCCGCACGTGCTTGCAGGCGCGAGCGATACGCGCCACCTCCAGCGCCCCGCCGGGTGTCGTAATCGGCGACCGTAGCACCCCGAAGTGCAGTCCGGGAAATCGCGACGACATATCCAAATCCAGACAGACGGGAACAACGACGTTGAACTCCTTGCCAAAGCGCTCGTAGTGGTGGACGTGATCCGCACAGTCGGCCATCACGACGATGCGTTTTCCACGCCGTAGTTCCTCGCCAAGCCCTGAATCTTCGAGTTCGTGATATGCCGGGTATGCGACCAGGATGTCGTCAAGTCCCTGATGACTTAGAAAGACTGCCTCGCGCACGGCGTACGCCATTATTCCCTGGTAGTGCACGTCGCTCGCGAGCGCCCGCTCGATTAAGGGCACGCACCGAATCGATTTTGACGCGATCCGAATACGCTTGCTTCCGGCCCGCGCGACGATGTCGCGCGCGTTTTGATCGAACAGTTCCAAATCGACAAAGGCGCACGGCATGGCGTGGCCTGCCAGCGCTTGCCGATAGTACGCGTATGTGCGCGATGTGCTCATGGGTTGCGGGCCGGTGTGCTCCGCCGCATAATACCCCAAGCCGCGAGGAACTGCGCCATGCCACACACCGCTTTTGCGACCACCACTCGAGGGCTGCGCCGTGCCGCTCCGCCCATGGTGCTCTTCGAGAAAGCCAAGCGCATCGGCACGTGGAACCCGTCGGACATCGACTTCACGCAGGACGTGAAAGACTGGCCGCTATTCACCGACGACGAGCGCGACGCGGTATTGCGGCTTACGGCGTCGTTCGCCGCGGGAGAAGAGGCCGTCACGCTCGATCTGCTGCCGCTCATGTACGCGATTAACCGCCTCGGCTTCGCGGAGGAAAGCGTCTACATGACCTCATTCCTCTGGGAGGAAGCCAAGCACGCGGACTTCTTTGATCGGTTCCTGACGGAAATCGCGGGCGACGCCGGGGACCTCAATCGCTACCACCTTTCGTATTACAAGTCAGTCTTCTACGACGCACTGCCAGGGGCGATGAACGCACTCATCTCCGATCCGTCGCCACGGGCCATCGTCCGCGCGGCGACCACCTATAACCTTGTCATCGAAGGCATCATCGCCGAGACCGGCTACCACGCCTACTTCCTTGCGCTCGACCAGAAGAACCTATTGCCCGGAACGCGCGAAGCCATTTCAAGAATTAAGCAGGACGAGGCCCGCCACATCGCGTTTGGAATTTACCTGCTTTCTCGCTTCATTTCCGCCGATGCATCCCTCTGGGACGTTGTGCAAGAGACGATGAACGAACTGCTCGCGCTCACGATGGGCATGATCCACGAAATGTTCACGCAGTACGAAACCCCGCCCTTTGGCCAGGACGAGTCGGTGTTTCAGGAATACGCGATGGGTCAGTTTGGCAAGCGGATCAACCGGCTCGACCGTGCGCGCGCAATGTCGCTGGCGTCCATTGACGAACTGACGTGCAGCGTGATTGAAGACGACGACGCCTAACCTCTGCCGCGGATTGGACCGGTTATGCACCACCCGATCGCCCAATTTGTTGCACTGACGTGCCACGCCAATGCGTCACTTTGTGGACACGAGCTGCCGCCATTTCTCATCACGAACTCGACGGCGCAATTCTGCGAATCGATCCGTTTTGTTTCGACGAGAAGGCGCTTGTGGGGTGGACTGAGCAATGAACCTGTTGCGGCCGATCCGAACGCGTGGTTCGAATACCTCAAAAAGAAGGGCGCTTTGGGCGTTCAACTACGCTGCGCGCGGCACGACGATTCCAAGCTCCCGGGTTGGCTGGTTGCAGCGTTCGCGGGCGGCGGCGGTACATGGTCCATGGACGTAGCGCTGCCGTCGGGCGCTGCCGAACGATGGGCCGGAAACTGGAAGGTCGGCAATCGGGACGCGCCCGACCGAAGAATCTGGACAGTCGAATATTGCGGCAACACAACGCGCCGGTCTGGCACGAGTCACTCGCGCGATCTGTCCCTCGTTGCGCGTGAATTGGAGGTATCGCTGCGCGAAGTCCTTCTGTTTTCCATGAACCAGTCGCTGAGTGGGTTTTCCGAGTCTTTCCAAAGCGCGCTCGATACCATCAAATCGCAAGGGGAACACGGCCACGGGTACCACCAGGACCTCGCGCCGCCCGGGGTGCTATCGACTACGGCGACGGCTTTGCTCGATGCCTGCCAGAAGGCGTGGGTATTCGGCGGCATGGGTTCCTGGAACGATCTTATGTTCGAGGGGAACTACCAGCAGACCTATGAAACGCTGTCGGAGCGACTTTTCAACGCCGTGAACGCCGCGATTGCGTCGTCGGCATCGAGCTCGTTTGCTGCGCACTCCTCAGAAGATCGATGAGTGCCAGTGAAACAGCCACTCGAGCGCTTCTTTGCCAAGCACTATCAGCGCGAGATAGTAGGTGATGCAGATCAGCGTGGAGCAATACCCGATGATAATCATCCGCCCGTCGCGCTCCAACATGCCCAGCGAGGTAAGAAAGATCGGGAGCGCCGCCACCGAGTTTGTGAATGGCGCGGGCATGGGTATCGGCAGCGCAAGAACGATTGACATGAACAGGAGGAAGGTGCCGTGTATCTGCCACAAGCGCTCGTTCTTCGTCATGAACAGCAAGCGCGGCTTCAATACAAATTCAAGATATCGCATCGCCCACGTCAGCTTCGCGATCGTCGCTTCGAGCACGCGATACTTCACCGGCTTATGATGCAGATAATGCGGCATCCAGGGCTTTTGTCCCATCACCAGATAGAACGACAGAAAGGTCAGCACGGTCCCGAATACGCCGCCCAGAAACGGCGGTGAAATAGGCAGGCTCATGGGAAAGCTGAACAACACGATCATCAGCACGTGACCGCGGTGGGGGATGGATTCGACGATTTCGCCGAGCCGCATATCGCGGCCTTCCGCGCGGGTGAGAAGCCCGCGCAGTTCCATTGTAAGGGTGCCTGCTCCAGTCTGCACTACGAAAACTACCCGTTTGCCAGGTCCAAGACAGCGCCGCATTATCCACGTTAACGCCTTGAATAGCAAGCATTTCCCATCTTGCTGGGCCGCCATTGACCTTACCCGCGAATGATATACTTCGCGCAAGGGCGCGTCGGCGCTGTCGCCGTGCGCCCTCGTCGTAACTGACATCATGCTTCCGTGGAGTGATCGCATGGGGGAGAGCGAACGGCTTTTGGCGCGCGACGCTGCGTTGCTGCACTTTGTCAGCGAACTCGGCTTCGGCCATACCGGCTCGACAAACATCGTCGATGGCGAGTTGTCGTTCGAGGAATTCTCACGGGACCTCGAAGCAAAAGTGCAGAATCTGCCACGATTCCGCCAACGCCCCGTTTTCGTTCCGCTTAACCTCGCGTACCCGACATGGGAGTACGACCCGGACTTCGCGTTCGCGAACCACGTCGATCACGTTCGACTCGACCCGCCGGGATCGTGGGAGCAGGTCTTGGCGGCGACGGCGGACTTTCATAGTGTCGCGCTGCCAACCGACCGCCCGTACTGGTTTGCGCGCCTGCTCACCGGCCTTGAAGGCAACCAATCGGCGATCTTGTTCAAAGTCCATCACGCCGTTATGGACGGTGTCGGGGCTGAGGCTTTTCAGCGGGTCATTTTCGAGGAGGATGCGCCGCAGCCAATCCCGCCGGCTCCCGTGCCGCCGCTGCCGAACGCTGCAACGCGTTTATGGCGCGGCTTGCGGGACAACGCACTCACCGGGATAAACGTTGCAGTGCATTTTCCCGCCAACACAGTGGGCCTCGTGCGTTGGCTCATGTCGAACGATTCGCGCGAATACTTCCGAATCCGCCGCGCGTTCAACCGCGCGGACGGGCTGCGCTTTCCGTTCAATACGCCGAGTTCCGGACGAATCCGCATCGCGACCACGCGGTTCTTGTTGGAGGACCTTCGCGCACTTGGCCGCGCGTGCGATGCAACGATCAACGATGTCCTGCTCGGGACGATTGGCCGCGCCGTGCAGCACTACGCGAAGATGCGAAACATCGATACTCGTGGCAAGGTCATGAAGGTCAGTATTCCCGTCAACATGCGCCAGGAAGGCGAAGCGCGCAACATGGGGAATATCGCCACGCTCGCGCCGGTACCCATCCCGCTCGACGTGGAGAATCCGCGCGATCTGGTGCGGAACGTTTCGAACTACATGCGAGCGCTCAAGCAGTGCAGGTACCCACTCGCCACACACCGCGCCATCGGAGCGATTCTCTTTTGTATGTCGCCGGTGCTTGCGCCGATTGTCCAACGCACCGTCGCGTCCGTTGCCATGCAGCGCAAATCGATGGCCCCTGGAAAGAAGGTTGGTGCGGTCATGGTCGTCAGCAACGTCCCCCGAAAGCCGGCGCCCTTGCGCATCGCGAACCGCCCTGTCCTCATGCGCTACCCCGTCGGCGGCACCACCCCGCACATCGGAATCGGCTGCGTTGCGATGACCTGCGGCCCCTACCTTGGCGTCACCTTTGCCGTGAACCACACCGCGGCGGACGAATTGAAGCCGCTCATGCAATTGATTGAGACTTCGTACGACGAGCTTCGCGCTTCAGCCGCGGCGCCGAGCGCTTGAACAAGGTCCGGCCCGCGCCTAACGCCGGAGCAGCGCAGTCGCAAGTCACTACCAATCGCCCAACGTCCCGTTCTTCCGTCAGCTTGTACTCCTCCAATCGCACCACTTGGGATTCCCCCCGCCGCTGCGCTATAGTCTCGCCTCGGTGCGTGAACGAATGAGGGGCCCGTCATGGATTCCAAAATTGAACTTCTCGTCGAACAACTGTCGTTCTGCCGCGAGCACACGCTCAAGACTGCTTCCGGCGTGCCGGAAGCGGGCCGTCTGGTGCAATTGCGCCCGGCCAAAGCGCATCCCCTTTGGTTGCTCGGGCATCTCGCCAACACCGCGAACGTCGTCATGATTCAGTGGGCGCTCAACGGCGAGAGCATGACGCCAAAGGGCTTTGGCAAGAAGTTCGCCCCCGACTTCGGCGGCGGCGATCCGGTGAGCCCGAACGCCGCGGACTATCCGTCGTGGGATGAAGTCGTTGGCGTCTATACGAAGGCGCTCGATACGGCGGTCGAAGGCGTCTCAAAACTTTCCGAAGCCGATTTGCCGAAGCCGCTGCCGGGCCGCATCCCCGAGCCCCTGCGCCAACACTTCAGCAGCGTCGGCAAGACGCTCAACATCATGGTCCTCCACGATTCATACCACCGCGGTCAGATTGGTTTGCTCGCGGCACTGGATCGATGAGGGGCGTTCTCGGTCGTTCGGCACATTCGATTTGTCAGTATCAAGGATTACAGTACAGGGAGCGTCATGAGCATTACCGTCGTCGGTTCCGTTGCACTCGACACCGTGGAAACGCCGGCCGGCCGTAACGACGAAGGCCTGGGCGGGGCCGCGACCTATTTCTCGCTGGCCGCGTCCAATTTCGCGCAGGTGAATCTCGTCGGCGTAGTCGGCGACGATTTTCCCGATCGTCATGTTGCACTGCTCGAATCGAAGGGCATTAATCTCGATGGCCTCGAACGCGCACCGGGCCGCACGTTTCGCTGGACGGGCCGGTACCACGAAAACATGAACGATCGCGACACGATCGAAACGCAGCTCAACGTCTTCGAACATTTCCACCCGAAACTTCCCGACGCCGCGAAAGATGCGCCGTTTCTGTTTCTGGGCAACATCCATCCGTCGCTGCAACTTGAAGTGCTTGAGCAGGCGCGGCCGCGGTTCACCGGCCTCGACACGATGAACCTCTGGATCAACATCGCGCTCGACGATCTCAAACAGGTCTTGAAGCGCGTTGACGTGCTTATCATCAACGATTCCGAAGTAAAGCTCCTCACCGGTGAGACGAACCTCGTGAAAGGCGCGCGCGAAATCAAAGCACTGGGTCCGCGCATCATCGTCGTCAAGAAAGGCGAACACGGCTGCCTGCTGTTTCCGGAATCCGGCGCATTCAGCGCGCCGGCCTACTTGCTCGAGGAGGTCGTCGATCCCACCGGCGCGGGGGATACGTTCGCCGGCGGATTTCTCGGCCACCTTGCGGGAACGGGCAAAACCGACGACGCCACGCTGCGCCGTGCCGTCGTGTACGGCAGCGTCGCGGCGTCCTTCACCTGCGAGAAGTTTGGGCCAGACCGCCTCGCCGAAATCACCCGCGCCGACATCGACAAACGCTTCGCCGAGTTCCAACGCCTCGCGTCGTTTTAGCAGCGCCTACGTTTTCCGTGCGCGACGCCCGCTTGACAGTACGCCGCGGCACTCAAAACTGACCCACGTTTGCCCGGTTTCACCCCAATTCGCTACGATAATGTGTTAATCGCAAGGGCAACACTACATGGAAATCCACGTTACAACGCCATCCGAATGGAAGCGCCCCGACTGCGCTACGTGTCTTGTCGTTCCGCAGCGGAGCGAGGCGACGGCTGCGCCGCCACTGTTGGACGAAGCCGGCCGCGCGCAGGTCGCTGCTGCGCGCGAACGCGGTGCGTTTACGGGTAAAGTGGGCGAGTCCATTTTTCTTCCAACGTCCGGGGACGGTGTCGCCGGAATTCTGCTTGTCGGCCTGGGTGATGACGCATCGCCGGATGCGGAAAAGATTCGACGCGCCGCCGGAAAGGGCATCGACGCCTTGCGCACGTATCGCGTCACGCGTGCGGTCGTCGACTGCTCGACGCCTTGGCCTGTCCCCGCGTTTATCGAAGGCATTGCGTTGGGGCAGTACCGTTTCGAACGCTACAAGAAGCCCGATCCCGACGCGTTCACCGGGGCAATCGACGACGTTGCGCTGGTCAGCGAGAAAGCCAAGGCGTTGACGGGCGAGCTTGATGCGTGTCGTTACGCCGCGCGCGTCTGCGCGAATGCAAACTGGGCCCGCGATCTTGCAAACGCCGCATCGAACGACATGACCCCGGCCCAGCTCGCGCTCGAAGCGCACACCATTGCGGAGAAATACAAGCTCGGCTACGAGTGCCTCGATGCGGGCCGCATGGCGGAACTCGGCATGAACGCGCTTCTCGGCGTTGCGAAGGGCAGCAAAGAGCCGCCTAAACTTATTGTGATCTCCTACCACGTCGCGCACGACGCACCGACCGTTGCACTCGTCGGAAAAGGCATTACCTTCGACACCGGCGGCGTCAGCATCAAGCCTTCCGATAGCATGCACGAAATGAAGTACGACATGTGCGGCGCGGCCGCCGTGCTCGGCGCGATGAAGACCGTCGGTCAAACGCGGCCAAATATCAATGTGTTGTGCGTCGTTCCGTCCGCCGAAAACTGCGTCGATGGCAACGCGCAAAAGCCCGGCGACATCGTCCGCGCGTACAACGGCACGACAATCGAGGTCCACAACACTGACGCCGAAGGCCGCCTTGTGCTGAGTGACGCACTCGCGTATACCGTCGACCATTACGCGCCTGACAAGATCGTCGATGTCGCCACGCTGACCGGCGGCGTCATTGTCGCGCTGGGCCACCACGCCGCGGGCGTCATGGCGACTGACGACGCACTGTATAGTGGTATCGAGTCCGCGGCGAACCAGACGGGCGAGCGCGTGTGGCGTTTTCCGTTGTGGGAAGATTACACGAAAATGATCGAAGGCGAACACGCCGACATCTGCAACATTGGCCCGTCGCGCCAGGCAAGCTCGATCGTCGGCGGTGTGTTCTTGAAGGAGTTTGTGGGCGACACGCCGTGGGCGCATATCGACATGGCCGGCACTGCGTGGGGCGCGAAGAATGTCTCGTATCTGGACACGAAATACGCGAGCGGGTACGGCGTGCGCCTGCTGAGCGAATGGCTCCGGAACGAGTCGGACACGCAATCATGATCGCCGTGTCCCGCAAGCGCGCATCCGTCCACACGCTGGGGTGCCGCCTGAACCAATCCGAATCCGCGATTCTCACGGAACAACTCAGCGCGGCGGGATACGATATCGTGCCTTTTGGCGAGCCGGCGGACCTCGGCATCATCAACACCTGTACCGTCACCGGCGAAGCCGATTCCAAATCGCGCCAACTCGTCCGCTCGTTCATTCGCACGAACCCGCACGCGTACACCGCCGTCATCGGCTGCTATTCGCAGATGGGGCACCAGGCCCTTTCCCAAATCGACGGCGTCGATCTCATCGTCGGCAATCAGGAAAAACTGAATGTGCTCGCATACGTCGCGCACGGCAAGAACGATATCCCCCTAATCATTCGCGATCGTATCGAACGCGACGATTTCACCATTGAAGTCATTGGGGAGTCGCCTACTGCGCGGCGCGCGAACCTGAAGATACAGGACGGCTGCGACTTCATGTGCAGTTTTTGCATTATCCCCTTCGCGCGCGGACGTGCGCGCAGCCGCGAATGGAACAACCTGTTGGCCGAGGCGCGCCAGCTCATCGAACGCGGCGCGAAGGAACTCGTTCTCACCGGTGTAAACGTAGGTACGTACGTCTTTAATGAAAACACAATTGTCGACGTCGTGGACGCGCTGAACGAGATTCCGGGTCTAGCGCGCATCCGCATCAGTTCCATCGAGCCTACGACAATTCCCGCCGCGTTGTTGGAACGCATGAACGATCCAACTCATGCGCTCGTGGCGCATCTGCACGTTCCGCTGCAATCCGGCTCGAACGCCGTGCTTGCCGCCATGAAACGGCGTTATACGCGCGAGGAATATCTTGATTTTATCCGCGCGGCGGACACGTCCGTTCCCGGGATTTGCATCGGCGCGGACATCATGGTCGGCATGCCGGGCGAAGGTGACGCGGAATTCGATGAGACCGCGTCACTCCTTGAGTCCGCCCCCATTGACTATGCCCATGTTTTCGCTTACAGCGAACGCTCCGGCACCCCGGCCGCGCGCATGGCGAACAAAGTCGCTCCGCAAACGAAAGCGTTGCGCAGTGCGCGCATCCGCCGTATCAGCGCCGGAAAGCGCCACGATTTCTACGCGGACCACATCGGCCGCGATGTTGAAGTCCTGTTCGAGCACGAAGAAAACGGCGCGTGGGTCGGCTATACGGGGAATTATATTCGTGTCGCCGTTCGTTCCAATGAGCGACTGGAGAACGAACTCCGTATGGTCTATATCGAGAACATTCATGGCGACTACGCCGTCGGCAGCGCCACTGCTGGTGTGACGGCCTAATCATGAACGCCGTACGCGCGATTGACCCATCGATCATGATGAAGGAATCCGCCCTTCAGTCGCTGCTCGCGGAGTACGGCGCGCTCGCGGTCGCATATTCCGGCGGCGTCGATTCGGCCTACCTCGCCGATGTCGCGAACGAAGCGCTTGGCCAGCGCGCGCGCATCCTGCTCGGCGATTCGCCAAGTGTGCCGCGTTCGGAAGTCGCCGAAGCCACTGAACTCGCGCGAGGCCGCGGCTGGAATTTTGAAGTGCTTTTCACGGACGAGTTCGCAAATGAAGACTATTTAAGGAATGACGGCACGCGCTGCTACTACTGCCGTTCGGAATTGTTCGGAAAAATGCGCGAGTACGCCGAGAATTCCGGCATCGCGATCCTGGCGTACGGCGAGATTGTCGACGATCTTGCCGATACGACGCGCCTTGGCGCAAAAGCCGCCAAAGAGTTCCGCGTGGTGTCGCCCCTCGTGGAAGTGGGATTGACGAAGTCCGAAATCCGCGCCCTCAGCGAACAGCGTGGCTTGCCGACCCACGACAAGCCGTCGTTCGCTTGCCTGTCTTCGCGCTTTCCGGTTGGTACGCGCGTCACCGTCGAGGACCTCGCAAAGGTCGAGCGCGCGGAAGAGGCCCTAAAGCGCCTCGGCTTCAAACAGTACCGCGCGCGCCATCACGGCGACACCTGCCGCATCGAGATTGATCCGATTGACATTCCAAAGCTGGTGGATGAAGCAACGCGTCAGGCCGTCGTGCGCGATGTGACCGCGGCGGGTTACAAGTACGTCACGCTCGATCTTGCGGGGTATCGCACCGGAAGCACCGCGGAGTAGTCCGCGGCGAAGGGCGGTTAACGCATGAAAACGCGGAGCACTCAGCCTTGATGCCGCGATAGCACTCATTCCTCATCTCACAGCGCCTCGTACATTCTCTCCACCATTGTTTCCATCGTTTCGGTGAAGAAGGGTTCCTGGTTCGGACCAAACCAAGACATCATGTACATTTCGTACTGTTCGTCGCCCTTCGGATCGGCCGTCCAGTAATACTTCTGCGGCGACACATACCCGATGTAATCCCCGCAGAAGCTCAGCACCCACAAATCAACTCCCTTGCCCTTGGCCCATTGCTTCATGTCCACGGCGATCTCGCCGCTCATGTCGCACGGCGTGCCGTAGAAGAACATATCGCCCACGCGCACGCCCTGCACCCACGCGATATTATCGATGCCGAGCATCGGAATCAGGAATGGCGACAACCGCCAACTCCGTCCCGTCGGGCACATTTGGAGCGACGGCGTCTCGAATGGAAATCCCACCGATGCGATCTCCGCGCGATTGACGAACTCGGCTTTCTCCGCGTCCACGAGAATTTTTTGCGCCAGTGATTCGCCCATGTGTTGCGCCTTCGCGAACCCGTCGCCGCTGCCGCCCGATCGCGGCCCCATGCTGCCCACGGCGCCGCCGAGATACATCGAGAATTGCTTTGTCTGCGATTCAATATAGCGGTACAAGAAGCCCGGGTAGTCCGCTGAGAATTGCATTGTGCCGCCGCCCAACACTGTCGGATGCGCGGAGTACGACGCAAGATAGCACATGTCCCCGTCGCTCCGTTTCGCAATCAAGTACTTCAACTGATTGTCCGTGCCCGCGTCGCGTACGCGATTGCGGATGAACTCCGGCACATCGAGCGTTCCGTGCGCGATCTCCGCCGGCTCCATCGCTTTGTACGCAGCCACGATCGCGCGGCCGAATGCGTGGGCGATGTCGGTCATTACCTTTTCGTCGTACGCACCCGAAAATGCAGTGCCGGCGAACCCCGGCGCCCACGCGCCCGGCCCGCAATGCGTATGCGAGGCGTTGAACAGAATGTCGTTCGGCGTCAGCGGCGTTTCAGCCGCGACGTCCGCGCGAGCGATGTCCGCGATGTTGTTCGGCACGATCAACATGTCCGAGCCAACGATAACGACCGTGTCGTTGTCTTCGCCCAACGCCAGCGCGCGCACGTACACGTCGTCGTGAACGCCCGTGGACGGTTTGCCTTCGCGATCGCCAAATCCCGACAACGGGGTGCCGACCGGCGGCGTGATGATTTCCTTGGCCCACCCCGCGCGCAGCGGGCCCACCTCCGCGGCAATCGTCGATTCCGCGACGTTCGCGTCAATCTTTGCCACGACCTCCTCGAAATATGGCTCCTGCGTCACGTCGCTCGATCCATATGTCGGCCAAGGCCCCACGAACGTCACAAACAATACGACCAGCGCTAGCAGCACCCCCGCCGCCCACTTCAGTATCTTCTTCATTATTCCCCCAACACCTTGAGAAGCTTTGCTTCCCACCCTACTGATCGATCGATGCCTTCAACACACCGTCCGCCGCCTGCTCCACCAGATGGAACGCCTCCAACGATCGCTCCAACGGATACGAGTGCGTGATGATCGACTTCACGTCCACGCGCCCGCTCGCCACGAGATCAATCGCCGTCGGAAAATTGAACAGGAATCGCCGGCACCACGTGACGGTCAATTCCTTCCGCCGCGACACGTCCACCGGAAAGACGCCGGTTTCTTCTCCCGAAATGCCGACCAGCACGCACCGTCCGGCGGGCCGCGCGATTCGGCACGCGATACCCGGCGTCTCCGACGATCGTGCGCAATCGACCGCCACATCAACGCCGCGCCCGCCCGTTTCGCGCAGGATTGCGCCATTCGTATCTTCATTGGCCGCGTTGAACGCAACATCAACGCCATACTTTCGTGACGCGTCGACGCGATAGTCGTGAAGATCGCAACCGTAGATTTTCCCCGCGCCGGCCAAGCGAGCCGCTTGGGCAGTCAAGAGGCCAATCGGACCAAGTCCCAGAATCGCGACGGTCTCTCCCGGCTTGAGGTGGGCCAAATCGATCGCATGCAGCGCAACGGCCAGCGGCTCGATCATCGCCGCCTCCATCGCCGGCATCGTCTCCGGCACGGGAAAACAAAACGCCGCGTGTACGCAGATGTACTCGCACAACGCCCCGTCGTTCCCCGGCCCGCCCGGAAACGTCAGCTTCGGACACACGTTGTAGTGGCCCTTCAGACAGAATTCGCACCGCATGCAGGGGATGCCCGGCTCTACCGCGACGCGCTTGCCAATTAACGAAGCATCCGCCTCGTCACCGACCCCTTCGACGATCCCCGCGTACTCGTGCCCGAGTATGATCGGCGACGTCAGCACTGACTTCCCAATCCGGCCCTCCGCGAAATAGTGCATGTCCGATCCGCATACGCCGGTCGACTCGATGCGGACCAACGCCTCGTGCGGTTTCGGCGTCGGCTTTTCGATTTCCACCATGCGCATATCGCGCGGAGCAAACCATTTCACGGCTTTCACGAAGTCTCTCCCTGCAGGTCGTGGTCAGACTCGTCCGACCGGATCGGCACGTCTGACAAGGACGCGCATCTACACCACAATCTCCGCCACCGATCCGACCACGCGCGTCGGCTGATACGGATACCGTCGAATCGCTTCGCGCGACGTTACCCCACTCAACACAAGAATCGTCTCCAATCCACTCTGCACGCCCGCAATGATATCGGTGTCCATCCGATCGCCCACCATCACCGCGTCGTCGCTGTGTACGCCGAGATGCTTCAGCGCCGTCCGCATCATCAGCGGGTTCGGCTTGCCCACGAAAAACGGCTTCATGCCGCTCGCGCTTTCGATGAGCGACGCCATCGCCCCGCACGCGGGCACAATGCCCGCCTCGCTCGGTCCCGCCGGGTCCGGGTTCGTCGCAATGAAGTGCGCGCCACCCGCCACAAACCGGATCGCCTTCGTCACCATCTCGAAGTTATAGGTCAGCGTTTCGCCCAGCACCACGTACTCCGGATCGTGGTCGGTAATCACCCAGCCGATATCGTGGATCGGCCCGGTCAACCCGCTCTCGCCAATCACAAACGCCGTGCCCCGCTCCTTCTGCGAGCGCAGAAACTTCGCCGTGGCCATGGCCGACGTGAAAATATTCTCTGCCGGGATATCCAAACCGCTCACCTGAAGCCGGTGCGCCAGGTCTCGTTGCGTATAAAGCGGATTGTTGGTTAACACAAGAAACCCCACACCAGCGTCTACCAGTCGGCGGATGAATGCGTCCGCGCCCGGTATGATGGTGCGCCCGCTCACGAGCACGCCATCCATATCGATCAGGAAACTCTTATTCATACAGGAAGAGACCTCAGTATTTAGCAGTATTCGCAATTCATGACGGGCGCATTCCGCGTATACTGCGCAAGATGCAAGCCCAATCAACTCAATATCTTAACAATTCCCTCACACGGTATCCAATCCCGCGGAATCCTTGCCATTCTACCCTATTCGTATGGTATAACCTAGCTGGCACGTACGCTGATTGGCCCGTGCCGCTGCTGGTTGTTTGGGTGCGGGGTGCGGGCCTCGCAAGTAACAAGGGGTGGGTGTTGTGGTGAATTTCATTCCGCGTGCGTCAGCGTTGTGCCTTATCGCCCTCGCGGCGGTTCCCGCCGCCGTGGCCGTTCCCGTCGCCTCCGAGTTCGTCGCGGATGGGTTCTCCTCGCCGCTCTTTGTCACCCATGCTCCAGGCGATGCGACACGGCTCTTCGTTGTCGAAAAGGCCGGCGTCATCAAGCTCATCAAGAACGGGACGGTCCAGGGCACGCCCTTCATGGACATCTCCGGCCTCGTGCAGAGCGACGGCGAACGTGGGTTGCTCGGCCTGGCATTTCATCCCAACTACCCGACGACGCCGTATTTTTATGTGTATTACATTGCGCAAGGAGGAACCTTAGACTCGAAGATTGCGCGCTGCGAGGTCTCTGGGGACCTCGATATTGCCCTGACGAACGATACGACCAACCTGCCCGTTACGCTCCTGACGGTCCCGCAGCCGGCCGGGCGCAGCAACCACAAAGCCGGTTGGATCGGATTTGGTCCAAACGACGGCTATCTGTATATCGCGGTGGGCGACGGCGGAAGCTCCAACGATCCGGATGGAAATGGCCAGAACATAAACACGCTGCTCGGCAAGATATTGCGGATTGATGTCGACGCCGCGTCGCCGTACGTTCCCGCGTCCAACCCATTTGTGGGCGTCGCCGGTCTCGATGAAATCTGGGCGTACGGCCTGCGAAATCCCTGGCGCTGCAGCTTCGACCGCACAACCGGAGACCTGTGGATTGGCGATGTGGGACAAGGCGCGCGTGAAGAGATCAACTTCCAGCCTGCATCGAGTACGGGCGGCGAGAACTACGGCTGGGTCACTGCCGAAGGTTTCGCGTGTCTCGGCGGCAGCGGAACCTGCGGCACGAACCCCGGATTCACCCCGCCCGTGGACGACTTCACGCGCACCGAAGCGCAGTCCATCACGGGGGGCTACGTCTATCGCGGCACGGCGATCGCCGGCCTGCAAGGCACGTACTTCTTCGCCGATTACATCTTCGGCACGATCTGGTCGTGGGAGTACAACGGGTCCACGATCAGCAACTTTATGGATCGCAGTGGTGAACTGAATCCGCCCGGACCGCGGACGATCAGCAGTGTGGCGTCCTTGGGTGAGGACGCCAATGGCGAACTTTACATCGTCGATTACGGCGGCGGCGAAATCTTCAAGATCGTCGGCACCGATCCGGATACCGACGGCGACGGCCTCACGGATTCGCAGGAAGCTACCGCGGGCACGAACCCCAACAATCCCGACACTGACGGTGACGGCCTCAATGACGGCCCCGAAGTCCTCACGCACGGCACCGATCCACTCAATCCCGATTCGGACGGCGATGGCCTTACGGACGGCGACGAAGTGAACGTCTACGGTACCGATCCGAACGATACGGATACCGACAATGATGGCCTTTCCGATTGGTTGGAAGTGTTTGTGTACGGTACCGACCCGAACGATCCCGACACAGACAACGACGGCGTCAGCGATGGCCAGGAGGTTTTCGGATACTTCACGGACCCGAACAATCCCGACAGCGACAGCGACGGCCTTTCCGATGGCGCCGAAATTTTCACGTACGGCACCGATCCACTCGATTCCGATTCGGACAACGACGGTCTCTCGGATGGCGACGAAGTGAATCTGTACGGCACCGATCCGAACGATACGGACTCCGACAACGACGGCCTTAGCGACAGCGCCGAAGTGAATACGTACAACACGAACCCGAACGCGTCCGATTCGGACGGCGACGGACTTTCCGACAGCGACGAAATTAACGTGCACGGGACCAATCCAAATGATCCCGACACCGACGGCGACTTCATACACGACGGAACTGAGATTTCGGCGGGTACCGATCCCAACGATCCGTTCGACTTCCCCGCGGTGCCCGCGGCCGGCGCGCTCGCCGTCATCCTGCTCACCGTTGCGCTCACGGCATACGGCGCGGTGCATATGTCGCGCCGTCGCGCAACGGGGCAATAGCGCAACCTCTATTGTGGGGCGTGGGCCGCGCCATTCGCGCGGCCCGCGCGCCGCGTTTTCAGGCAACGTATCGCGTCCGCACTCCGCCGCCCGGCGAATGCCGCGAACCATCCGATTCCATCCGCGCCTCATGCATCGACCCTTACCAATCGTCTACAATATCGGCAGGGAAGAGGGGAGAGCCACGGTACATGGAAGTCGTCATCCGTCCTACGCACGAGGACGCCGCGGAACTCACGGCGCGGTTCATCGCAAACGCGATTCGACGCAAACCGAAACTCGTGCTCGGGCTCGCGACCGGACGCACGATGGAGACGGTGTACGGCATCCTGGTCCGCAAGCATAAGGAAGAACGCCTCGATTTTTCCCTCGTCGAGACCTTCAACCTCGACGAATACATCGGGCTCCCGCCGGACCATCCGCAATCGTACCGCCGCTACATGCGCGAGATGCTCTTCAGCCACGTCAACATCGATCTGCGCAACACGCACTTCCCACGCGGCAACGCGCCCGACATCGACGCCGAATGCCATCGCTACGAATCCGCCATCCGCGACTGCGGCGGCATCTGCCTGCAACTTCTCGGCATCGGCCGCTCCGGACACATCGGGTTCAACGAACCACTCTCCGCGATGTTCTCCCGGACGCGCGCAAAAGCGCTGACCCCGGCGACCATGGCGCAGAACTCGCCCCTGTTTGAGGACCCGAACGATATGCCGCGCCGCGCCATCACCATGGGAGTCGGCACCATCCTCGAAGCGAAGGAGTGCATACTCCTCGCCACCGGCGATGAGAAGGCGGACGTGATTGCGAAGGCCGTCGAAGGTCCCGTCACCAGCATGATCTCCGCGTCGGCGCTGCAGCTCCACGCAAGCTGCCACGTGATCGTTGACGAAGCCGCCGCGTCGAAACTGCAAAACAAGGACTACTACCGCTGGATATTCGATAACGAACCCGACTGGGACGAATTCAGGTAGCAGAACACGAAAGGGGGAGACCATGTCAGACGATCTTCAAGCCAAGTTCGAGCAAGCCGCAAAGGACGTTACGAACCTTTCGGCGCCGCCCGACAACGAAGCCATGCTGAAACTCTATGGCATGTACAAGCAGGCCACCAAGGGCGATTGCACCGGCGCGCGTCCGGGCATGCTCGATTTCGTCGGGCGCGCAAAGTTCGATGCCTGGAAGGCGCTCGAAGGCACGTCGCAAGACGCCGCCAAACAGCAATACATCGACTACGTCAACGGCCTTGTCGCCGCCGACAAGAAATAAGGACGCTGCATGCCCGCCAGAGAAATTCACATCAATGACATCAAGGGTCTCGCCGGCCAGGAGGTCGGTGTATCCGAGTGGCACGAGGTCACGCAGGCGGAGATCAACGCGTTTGCCGACGCGACCCACGATCACCAGTGGATACACGTCGACGTCGAGCGCGCGAAGAAGGAATCGCCCTTCGGCGGCCCCATCGCGCACGGGTATTACACGCTGGCCATCGTGCCGTATCTGCTCGACCAGGTCTGGACCGTTACCGGAATCTCCGCCGGCCTCAACTACGGACTCGGTAAACTGCGCTATCCCGCGCCGGTCCCAATCGGCAGCCGCGTTCGGCTTCGCGTAGCGCTCAACTCGGTCGATGACATCCCCGGCGGCATTCAAATCCACGTAACATTGACCATCGAAGTGGAAGGCGGCCGAAAACCAGCAATGGTTGCGGAGGGCATCTACCGCTACTACGCCGCGTAATTCGCACCCGAAGTGCGGAAGCGTGCAGCGCGCGTCTCGGTTTTCGATCACGATGACGATCACAATGACGAGCACGGGCATGAGCTTGAGCACGAAAGTGCGCTGTTCCCCCTTGGAAGGGGGTGCCCGGAGGGCGGGGGATGTAATTCATACGCGCGCATCCGCGATCAATTCCGCCACACGATCCACTTCCTCCACCGTATTGTAGAAATGCGGCGAGAAACGAATATACGTTGTGCCCGCGCGGTCCTGTCGCAACGACGCCGTAACACCGTTCGCATCGAGGTGCTTGAACAGCGCTTTCATGTCGCGATCGTCATGCGTCACGGTCACAATCCCCGACGGCCCCTCCCGCAAATTGTCCATCCCGTCCATACTGTCCATTCCGTCCAATATCGCGCGAAACCGCAAATCGCGCAGCCGCTCCAGCAATGCCCGCCGCAACGCCAACAGCCGCTTCCCAACCGCATCGATTCCGCAATCCAACAATAACTCCATCGACGCCAACATACCGATGATGCCTGGCACGTTCAGCGCGCCCGGCTCATACCGCCGCGCGCTCGACTCGTATCGAATTGCGTCCTGTGCCACGAACCCAGGCGACACGACGTTCCACGCGCCGAGCAGCGACGGCCGCAACAACTCCTGATGTTCGCGTTTCACATAGACGATGCCGGCCGCCATCGGCCCGAGCAGCCACTTGTGCGAATCCGCGCTCAGGAAATCGACGTGTTCCATCGACATCGGAAATGCGCCCAGCGTTTGAATCCCGTCCACGCAAAACAGAATTCCGCGCTCGTGCAGGCGCTGTCCGATCTCGTCCACGTCGATCCGATACCCGCTCAAGAAATTGCACGACGCCAGACTCACCAGCCGTGTCTTCGGGGTCAACGCCGACTCCACAATTTCCCATGTGATCACGCCGTGCCGTTCCGCGCGCAACGCAACCGGCTTCACGCCGCGCTCCGCCAGACTCATCCACGGATATACGTTCGAGGGATAATCATCGGGATAGAAGACCACTTCATCGCCCGGCTTCCACGGCATCCCGTTCGCAACCAGACTCAACCCCAGCGCCGTCGGCCCCAGCAGCGCAATCTCATCGGCGTCCGCGCCGATGAGACGCGCCGCCACCTGCCGCGCCCGCAACACCTGCCCGTTCGACCACGCATTCTCCTGCGGCCCCGATGAACCGCGCGCGCAGAACGCGTTCATCGCGTCCACCGCCACCTTCGGCAACGGACACACCCCCGCGTGCGCCATGAATATCCGCTCCGCCGCCACGGGAAACGCTTCCCGCCGCAGCGATTCGTTTTCTACAATGTCGTTCAGTTGCATACCGCCTTCCCATGGGATTTCCGTGTTGCGAACTCAGAGACCGCCGCCACGGAATGTGGAGTATAGCGTCAAAGCGGAGCTTTTCAAGAGTGCGTTCCAAAATGGAAATTTCGGAACGAGAACAAAATGAGCGAGCCGATCATGAATTTCTTGCTGTCATTCCAATTCTTCTCCAATAATGTCATCTACATACGCGTACTGGCGTCCGAGAATATCGAGCAGGGCGGTTCCAACTTGAACCGTAAGACGTTTCAGATCGAAGTGATCCAAAACGGCCCGTAGATGGGCGTCCGACTTTGGCTCAAGGCCTTCACTCTTGGCCAACATGCGCGCGACAAGTTGCACTTCGCTTGGGGGGATTTCCTCAAAGTCTCTCGGGCCGCGCGTCCGCAGTCGAATCTGTGGCGTGCCTGCGGGTCGAATAATTGAATACACGAGCCCACCTTTCTCGTATTCGTCCTCCTTAACAATTCTGCCACTCCGAATAGCGAGCTGAAGTGCCCGGTTCATCGTACGCTTAAGCTCTCCTCCCATCCGTTTGATGCCGGTTCCGCGCAGGTATATGTCATACGCGCGTTTTGCAAGCATGGGACCTTCAATGCTAACGATCCGGCATAGCCCGTCCGCCACGCGCGCGGGCGACGCATCCCGAGGGTCAGGGCCAACCTCCCCGTTGAAATTCACATATGGTGCCTGGTCTGTAGGGCACACCGCCGCACATGCCTGAGCCGAAAACAGTGACGGTTGGTCTTCCGAGACATCGCCAGCAGGTGCTTGTGGCATGGGTTCGGTTTCTGCTTGCTGCCTTTCGGGCTGCTCTTGCATAGAAACCTCGTCATTTAAGCCCGGGATTTCGCTCTGTTGGGTCGACTCTAGGTTGTCGGGTTCGGGTATGTCTTGGTCTGCGTCGACGTCGGCCGGATCGGAAAGTTCAATTTCCAATTCTTCTGTATTCTTAGGATGCGGCGGAGCCGCCAAGGTTTCGTCAATTCCCCCGGGCTTAATTCCCAAGCGATCCAATTCTGTCCAGACTTGGCTCATGGCGCGTTCCTGGTCGCGGTAGAAATCCCCACCGCGAATGCGCGCAAAGTGCCAACCTGCGCGTTCTAGGTCGCGTTGCCGCGCCATATCCTGCTCGTAGCGCTCTAAGCCATGCCATTGATCCCCATCACACTCGACAGCTAGACGCCCCTGCATTCCTTCCACTACAAGATCGATACGATAACGATGGTTTGTTGTGTCGCCGACACCTACCTGCGTTCGGACGTGAAATCCCTGATGGATAATATGCTCAAAAACGTCGCGCTCGAATTGGGAATCGAACTTCTGACCGTCATCCCCAAGGACGACCCTCGAAGGATTCTCCATATAGCCAAGCAGGCGGTATCGCATACATCTATTGCTTAACACGTCTAGCGTCGCAGTGTGGAACAGCCACAATTGGTCACGTGCTCGGCTGACGGCGACGTTGAAGCGTTGCCGCGCGGAATCGTCCGTAAGCGCGCCGATACGCGTATCTCCTGGGGCTGCGACCATGCTAAGGAAAATTACGTCTCGCTCGTCACCCTGAAATGCATAGGCGTCGCCACAGATGAGACGTCGTTCTTCAATTATTTCGGGATCCAGAATCTGCAGCATCTTGCGTTCGATCAATCTGGCCTGGGCATCGCCCTGTAAGCTTATTACCCCCATTGTCCGGCCAGCGTATCGTGGGTCGTCAAGACATGCGACGATTTGGGAAATAATCGCGTCGGCTTCGGGCGGATTCTGTGCGTACTGAGTCGATCCTTCCCGGTACCCATCTGCCACATGCCGCAAAACCAAGGGCTGCAGACGATTTGCGGGATAAGCTCGCAGTGGGTCAAGAGGCGTACCGTTGCTGGCATAGCAGAGGTCGTTAGAGAATTGGATGATCTCTGGCATGCACCTGAAGTGCTCCCGCAAGACGATATTGTGGCTGAATCGAATCTTGGCGTTGCCATAAAGACTGCTCTGAGGTGAAAGTGCGTGACGGTGTGGCATGCCATCAAGAAAGTGCCTTTGCAAGCCGTCGACTGCGTCATCCGCAATACCCACGCCGTAGGGACTAATCTGCTGGTCGTCTCCAACGACAACAATTTTCTTGGCCAGGTAGAACAGAAACAGACTTTCAATCCCAAGTTGGCTTGCTTCATCTACGATGAGAACGTCGTACCGCTCCGGCGTTGGATTTACCATTTCCGCCACTAAATAGCGCGGCATAATCCATACGGGAATGGCATCGCGACAGGCGTCCATGTATTGCCGCGCTTCCCGCCGCAGCCGGGCCATGCGGGCGGACTTTCCAGTTCCCTTACCCATTGCCTTAACGGCTTCCCGCCAGCTACGCAAGGCCGCAGCTTCGCGTTGCGTCAGCCGGTCAAAGAAATGCATCCAGGCACGCAACGCCGCAATTTCCGCCACAAGTTGACCTATTTCGCGCTCGATTTCGTGGCAGCGTTTCCAAAGCTTTCGCTGATACTCGAAGTTTGACCGATGCTCAAGCCAAGCGTTTGCGCGAGCCCAACGCCATGCCTGTTCCCACTTCTCAAATCTGACATCCCAAATGGAATCGCTAACGCTCTCAGAAACTGTCTTCGTAAGGCGCGGTGCGAAGCGATTAAGATCGCTTTCTATTTCATTTCGTTTCTGTAAGTCCGCGCGCGTCGTTTCCAGCGCCTGGAGGTTCGCATACGATTCGCTGTAGGCGTGCGTATCTCTCTTTTCAACGGCCTGGGCAAGAGTTTTGACCACCGGGTGGACATTATGCAGGTGTCGATAGGCGATCAGGGACTGCGCGGCGAAGTTCGCAATTTCGTTTGCATGTTTAAGGCGTACCTCAAGTGATGTTGCACTGATAAGCTCAAGCCACTCTTTTGCCTGCCCGTTAAGCCAATTTGGAATGGGAATCGGCGGGTTTGCTCCGCGCATGGCCTGTGAAACACGACCGCACTCATCCGCATACTTGAAACATTGAGCTAGTCGGTCTTCTCGTTCTTTCAATGCTGCGACCAATCCTTTGCGGATGCTCGTCGGCGGAGACGATTCGACCTCCGCCCATGCACCGAGTAGCTCCTCCAACGCGAATTCAAGATCAAGATGGTCGCAGACGGTCTGCAATTTCTCGACATCACTTGCCCCAATACCGTCAACCAATACGGAGTCTTTGAGATAGAGTCGGCCCTTTAGTTCCCCCGGTGTCAAAACAAGCAGTTGTTTCCACGCTCCTCCACTACGCAGGTAAGCCAGTGCAGCACCTGCATCGCTTCGCACCTTTCGAGGTTCAAATCCATCGGAAAGTTTGACGAATCTTGTTCCGACTTTATCGAGCAAAAGTTGAACGGTCGGCAGTTTTTCTTGGCTAAGATGAAGTAGTGTTGTCCACTTCGCCCTTCTGCCTGAAAGCAGATCGGTCAAGGCGCTTGAAGCCCAGTTCCCTTCATCTTGTTCGAAAGTCACGCGCCGTTTCTCAAGAATCCTAATCGCGTCTTCCAGCTGTTTGCGGCCGGACTCGGAGACGGCACTAATTGGCCCATAAGCCGGATGCGAACGACAAACAGCTCCTTGTTCATACGCCACTGCAGCATCGCACGCATCCGCTACCGCGCGTGCGAAACCTTGCGGATCTGGGAGCTCGCTCGTCTGCGGAATGGTCAATTGGGCGTCACGCGCATCTTCGTCCGAATATCGACGACGAAACTGGAGCCAGGCCTTGAGCAATTCACTTGAAAGCGGTGGATCATCGTCGGAATCCTCGGGAGGTTGAAGCCAACCAAGTTCGCTTGACTCTAAAGCTACCCTATGCGCGATTGCGGACGCGCTGCCGCGGTATTCGCCGCCTGCGACCGAATGCGTTACAGTCTCGTCCGCCCGGAGACTTCGTATTTCATCCAGCGTCTTTGCTTGACGACGACGGGCCTCATCCAAATCGCTTTCAATGTCCGCGATTTTATCTTTGTACTCCGATGGGTTGTATGACGCTTGGCGAGTGGTGATCCCCTGGATTGCCAGATTTAGCTCTGCAAAGGAGTCCCCGCCCTGTCCGAGAAGGCTGACGCAAAGCGACTGGATTTCTGGAGGGAGCATGCCCTTCAAAACGCCGAGAGCACGACCGGTCTCAGCGGTTACTAGTACTCGCTTTCCGGTCGCAAGCAGGTGACTAATAAGATTTGCAATGGTATGGCTTTTACCGGTGCCCGGCGGCCCCTGAACAAGCACACCGCGGCGACGGTCAATCGCTTCGACAATGCGTCGTTGTTCTCTGTTTGCGGCCAACGGAAAATAGACGACGTGAGGCGATTGTAGTCCGCCTCCGGAATCTGGTTGGGCCGAAGCCTTTGAGTCCGATTCGTCAGGGATATCGTCCGTTAGACTAAGCCAAGCCTTGGGAATCTCTAGCGAGTCGTCTGTCAATTGACTGATAAGCGCATCGTAAACTTTGACCATTCCTGACTGAGTTCGCTTACGCAGAATGAGCGCCGGAGCAAAGGTCATACACGGACTATTGCCGGTGCTGGCGTGCTCTTTTGTGTCTGCGAAATACTGGGAGTCTGCACTAAGGGCGCCAGACCACACTCGGAGGGCTGTATCAATCCGTGATCGGTCCCAAATGTCGTCGCCGATTTCCTCAAGTTGTGTGAGTACGACATCGTAGTGCGAGCGCTCGGGACGAAGCTCTGCCTCCAACATATCGTCCTCGATTCGCAATTTGGCTCCATCACCTGGCGGTAATAAGCGAATTACTCCCTCTGCCGGTTCAAATTCAATTTCGACGTTTGCAACAACCACATGACGTCGAACACTTATCTCCGACGCCTTGAGTTTTACGCGCCAATTCAACAGTCCAAGTCCAAGTACTACTTCGACGATCTCGCTTTGTTTCCGAAGCTGGGTATGAAGACGAAACAACTCGGCGTAGACTCGCTGAATACTCTCTCGACGGCGTTGCTGCTCGGACCATGCCTCCCACTTGGGACGATACCGTTCGTATGCCTCCACAACCTCCGGGTGATCTTCAAGATTATGAACAGTGAGCGGTGCTGGCTCGCCATCGCCGTGTTCAGCATTTTCGTCGACGAGAAGGGCACTAGCTCGAAGTGTCGGCGGCGCAACAGTCGCCGTGCGTAGTTCCGCTTGATCAAGCCACGCCAGTAAGTGCTCAGGAGGTACCGGCGTCTTCTCGAAGCTCTGCTTTTTTACTTCAAGCCACGGGTCGCTGGAATCTCGACCGTCCTCCCATACACCGCTCCGGCAGTCTCTATCGTGTGGCATTTCACTGAACCATAGGACCGACTCATATTGTTGCACGTCGCGAACCGTTGTCGTCCTTAGACCCACAAACTCCCTGAGGTACTGGGCCAATTTCAGCGGGCGGCCTTCTATTGTGTGGCCGCTCATTCGGCTGTGTCTCCGATGATTTCGCCGAATAGGCCTTTCGACTCCGTTAGGGGCAACTGCTTATTCTTTTCGGTCATTCCGCGCTGTGCCTCTCTTGGTCGCCGGGGGTGATGTGCTGCGCGCACCCGGGGATGACGAATCGTGCGATACGTGGCATTACATAAGCATACACCAGCGGCTGCCGCAGGACAGATAACAGGGATGTCCCTACTTAAAAAGCGGGTAACTGGGCGGTAACTGGGGCGGTAACTGGCGGTAACTGGGGCGGTAACTGGGGACAGTCATCTGTTATTTGGAAAGTCTGAATATAGTTGGTGTGTGGCATAAAGCACGCTCTTCACTACTCCTCTGGCCTAAACCAGTTCGATCGAGACGCGGCGGCCGACCATTGCCGCGGCGCGTTGTAGGCTTGAGAGGGTGATATCGTTTTTGGGGTCAAGCAGCCTATCAACTTGGGTGCGGCTCGTCTTGAGCAGCGCGGCCATCTTGTTCTTGGAAATATTCTTTTTCTTCATGGCCTCGGCAAGTTGCCATGCGACGACTTCCTTAATCGCCTGCGCCTGGGCTTCTTCAAAGATGCCCTCATCCTTGAGGAAGTCATCAATGCTCGATCCCATGTGTTTCTTGCTCATTGTTCTGATTCCGTAAGCGGGGATTGATGCCTACCCGACGTGAGAGGGACGATCAAAGCAGAGCTTTTCGAGACGGCGTTACCAAATGGAGGAAATTTGGTAACGAGAGGGAAAAATTTGGTAACGAGAGGGACGGCGTTAATCAGCGGGACTTTGGGCTGCTGAGGGTTGCCAGACATTACGTACCTTTTATGGTGCTAATGTACCACATAATGTGCAGTTAGGCAACCGCGTTCTTAAGCCCCGTCTCAGTGTGGCAAGTCGAGCAGCAAATTCTCGATCGTTCCCAAAAACTGCCGCGCCCGCGCCGACGTCGTATGATGGTTCAGGAAATGTTCACGGCCAGCCTTTCCGATTCGGTCTGCTTCGTCCTCGTGCGCGAGGTAGTACGCCAACTTCTCTTCCAACTCGGGCAGGTCATCGAAGAAGACCGCCGATTCGCCCTCGACGAAATTGAACGGTATGCGTATCAGCGGACGTTCGGCGAGTATCATGCAGCCGTGGGCGGCGAGTTCCCAGTAGCGGACGGTGTCAAAGCCGAAGCCGAAGAAGGACAATCCGATGCGGGCGCCGGCAATGGCGCGCCGGTATTCTTCCTGCGAAAGTTTTTGGTCCAACGATCTCCCGAGGACGCCGTGCAGATGGTCGAGGTAGAGCGAACGCGTCCCAAACAACCGTTTGCCCGCCCAGAAGAGGTCCGTTGCCCGATTCCCGTTAACCGTTTTCGGCACGTGCCGGTCCGGATATCCGAAGGGCAGGGGAAATGCGTTTGGACCGTAGTCCAGGCATGCCAGCATCTCCCTCTTAAAATACGCCGCAATCGCGCGGCCGCCGAGATAGGTCTTCGCCACATCCTGCGTCGCGCTCCCGTCGTCCCACGGGTCGTACACGGCTACGGGCACATCCGGCGCGGCATCGAGCATGCGCAACACGTCGTCCTGTTTGTTCATCTGGACGAAATCGGCGAAGACAATCAGGTCAAACCGGCCGGCGCGCAATTCGCCTACGATCTCGTCCGCCGATCGCGGCTTTCCCGGATACTCGAACCAGCACGGATAGCTGACCGCCGCTTCTTTATTCTGACCGTGCAGCGTCGGTTTCCACGGATACTCGACGACATTCTCCGCGCCCAACACCTGGCAGAGGCCGTCGTACAGCGTGTCCATGCCGTAGTCGCTGAAATCGTGTGTCAGCACCAGCACGCGGGGCGCGCGTTTCGTTCCCGTCCACACCGGCGACGTCTCGACCGGCGGCTGCGTCGTTGTTGCCGGATTACACTGCGCGAGCGCATCGTACGCCGCGGCGTCCCCGGTCACGTGGTGGAGCGAGCGCAACAGGCGCGCGGCGTAGCCGTCGTTTCCGAAGAGCCGCCACAATGCCGCCTGTTCGAGATAGGCCGTGGCGTTGCGAGGCCACTCGTGTACGGCGATATGGAATTCCTTTTGCGCGTGGAAGAGCAATTCGTGGCGCGGCGCGCCGTCTGCCTGCTCGGCCGCCTGCCGGTAGTACCGCAGCTTTTCCAGAGCAATCGTTGCCCGTTGCTTCGGTGCAAGCGGCGCGTAGGTCTCGAGCCAATCGAGTACCGTCGCGGCCCGGCCCGGCATACCCACTGCCGCGAGGTGTTTCGCCTGCGCAATCGGATCGTAGGTGTCGCGCGAGAAACAGAAGGCCGACCACGCCTCGTCCAAAGGCATTACTCGGAGGAGAACGAACCGATGTTGTTCGAGCGTCTGTTCTAAATCGGTTGACAACCCGTCGGCGTACGCGGCCGGAAGTTGAGCAATCACAAAGCCGTTGCTCGCTAAATGTGCGAGGATGTCATTCAATTCCCCCTCGTTTCGCAAAATGGCTTCAGCGCCGATGCCCAACAGGAGGCAGTCGTGGAGTGTTCCTGGGGAGAGTGCAACACGGTGGGCTAAAGAGGTAAACGAGGCGCCGCGTGCACGCACGAGGCGCTCGATAGCTGCGGCTCCCGGATCAATGCACGCAACAGAAAGCGAGAAAGGGGGGATACAGCCGGCAAGCGCAATCAGACGGTCGACGTCGTGTTGGGTTGGCATATCGACTCCCCGGCCAAACCTTACCGGGAAGTTGGCCATCCACGCAAGCACAATCCTCATCGAGATTTACGGAGTATACGGGGCTGCAATACTCCTTGTTGGTTGGCATTGCTCCCAATAGTACCATTGCTCCGATATCATTTATTTCAAGCGAGTTACAACCCGAAATGCCAATTCGTCATTGACAAATCAGACGCGCCGTGAGAAAATATTATGGACTGAATTCAATATAATCGCGAAAAGCGCAAACGAGAGTCGCGCGATGGAAATTGGCGTCACAACCTACGCATCGACTGCGGTCACGTCGTATTCACGGACCGCGGCGAGTAGCCGTGCGCGCGAGCCTCGTCTTGGCTTCCAATCTCCCGAGCCGGATGGGGATGCGCCGTTTACGCGTGACCGCAAGGAGCCCGTAAAGGTCGGGTTCGGAAACGATTCCGTAAAGATTCCGAACCTTGCGGCGAATACCATCAAACGCAATGTGCGGCAGGCTGGAGAACTGATCCCCACCCTGGAAGAAAGCGAGGCCCGGGTTCGCAAACGTGTCGAAGAAGATGCAAAGCGTCTCGCGGAACGCGACGCCGAACCGCCGAAGAGACTCGACATCCGTGCATCCCAGGAAACCGCGGTGAACGCGGCGCGCAGCTTTATTTCCGGCGTGAACGATGCCGCGGGCCAAGCCAGGTTCCGCACCGGCCAGGCCGAGCAGCCGCCCACAAATCGACTCGATATTCGCATTGGCGACGCGCAAATCCCCTACGACAAACCCCAACCCCAGAAACCCCTCGACCTGTTCGCGTAGTCCCGCTTTCGCCAGCGCGCGCTCTGCACCTACTTGCGTTCGCTGTCCACGCTGTCCGTGTCGTCTATCCAGGATTTTCACGCGAACGGCAAAAACGTGTATTACTCGTTGCGCCATACGAAGTTCTGTAGGCTCCGGTCTATACGGGCTGTTCGCGTGAAAAATCCTCGCGCCATGCGCTCAAGGGCTAACTCGTGAGCATTTCTCACCGCACCGAAGGACTATACTTGCACTGCCACGTCGTGGGGCGGTGAGAAACGTGGGCTATCAGTGCAACAAGCCGGCACTATGAAGTAGGAAAATAACAGAGCCCCCGGTGGGCCGTGGCGCCCACCGGGGACCGATGTTCATGCGCGGACCATCCGCGCAAATTGGCTGCTTAGTTGAGCGGGGCGCTCGCGACGGAGACGGCGCTGCCGTCCGCGGTGAAGCGGATGACGCCGGACTCGTCGACGAAGTACTGACGGTAACCCGTGCG